>CBDUUA010000267.1:0-3958 GCA_965370135.1 uncultured Cellvibrionales bacterium | reverse complement strand
TCTGCGGCCGCGCCGATATCATGGACTTTGCCGGGCCGTCTACCATTATGACCGGCGACCATGTGCGCTTGACCGGAACCTTTAGCAGCAACCCCATCTCTGCTGCCGTGGCGCTGGCCGTGATCGGCGTGCTGAAGCAGCCGGGGGTCTACGAAGATGTGGAGCGCAAGGGCAACAGGCTGAAAGATGCCCTCACCGAACTATTGCGCCAGGCACAGATACCGGCCGATGTAATCGGCGAAGCTACCGCTTTCCAACCCTGGTTTACCCAGGAGCGTGTGATTGATCACCGCGCCTGTCTGACCGCGGATATGGGCATGAGTTTCAAGCTTATCGACCTGCTACTGGATCGCGGCATTGTCAAAGGCCACGAAAAATTCTTTGTCTCCACCGCCCATAGCGACGAGGATATCGATTACACCATCGCCGCACTGCGGGAGGTGGTTGAGCTGATGGCCTAAGTCACTGATACAGGTCGTCGCAAAAAAGGTCATGCCTTTCCTGAATGAAATCGACAACAAATAGTAAACAAAGAGTAAAAGCATCTTGCATGAGTAGCGGATTGGAGCGGGTGAACGGGATCGAACCGTCATTTGAAGCTTGGGAAGCTCCAGTTCTACCATTGAACTACACCCGCGATGTTTTACTGCAACTATCTACCTTTCTACCTTTCTACCTTTCTACCTACCTGTCGCCTACCTGTCGCCTACCTACCGCCTACCTACTGCGACACGCCTGATAGTGCCATACACGACCAGGCTTTTTCTGGGGTTTGGAGTTGAACACCAATCGCGTGCATCGTCAATAGCGCATAGCTGCCAGTTGCCTGAATATCTGGTCGAAGAACCCGTCGCAAACTATCATTACACGGTAATCGTCAAGCAGCGCCAAAACTTGAGCATTCTGTCCATCACTACGGGGTTGATGCACGACTTTTGACGCACGACTTTTGACGCACGACTAACAGCACCGCTTTGTGAGCAACCATATGGGTGGCACCGATTTGAATGACATGATATTCCACAACGCCTTGCCTGTAGACCGCAGGGTAAACGGCTATGAAATCCAATTAGTTCTCGGGCAGAGTGGCTTGAGTATTACTTATCTCGCCCTCAGCGGATTCCAGAAATTGCTCGCAGTTGAAGAGTTTTTCCCAAATCAACTGGCAACTCGCAGCAGCGATGACTCAGTGCATCCCACATCGAATAGCGCGGCAGAGGCCTACACCAGGGAACTAAAAAACTTTATTGCCGAAACGAACACCCTCGCGCAACTTCGCCAAGCCAGCATCCCTCGCGTATACCCGGCATTGGAACTCAATAATACCGCGTATAGGGCCATGGATTATGAAAGAGGCAAGAGCTTACAGACTGTTTTGAACCAGGGAGGTATTGAAGGAGAAAAATCTATTCTCGATATCCTGATGCCATTACTCGATGGCGTCGCACAGATTCACCTGGCCGGCCTGGTGCACGGCGGCATCCGGCCGGACAATATTGTGCTACGCAAAATCGGCCCGCCCCTACTGCACGGCTTTGGCTCGGCCCAGTCGGCTTTAGCTGAGGGCAATGAACAAGGGCCATGGACCGACATTTACGCACTGGCCGCCTGCTTTTTTCCCGCCATTGCAGGACATGTCACCCCCGATTACCAATCCAGGGCCCGCGCCCTGGTGGCAAACAAACCAGACCCTCTCAAACCTGCCACCGAGTTAGGCGCAGATCGCTACTCTCGCCCCTTTTTGGCTGCCATTGAAAGGGCTCTCAGCTTCCTGCCGGAAGAGCGACCCCAATCTATTACCGAGTGGCGGGCACTGCTGAATGGCGACGAGGCATTTATTGCGGTCGCCCCCCCCTGCCCTCCAGCCCCGGAAGAAACCACCCCAGCCATTCCCGCTTCGGAATCCATCGACCCGGTATCGGCGCGGGAAGAAACGGAGGAATGTGAGCTAGATGAGGTAGACGGGGTAGACGGGGTAGATCAAGAAGCAGATGAGGTAGACGAAGAAGTAGCTGAACAAGCTGCGGCAGATGACGTGAACGAGGTGGCTGAGCTGCCTGAAGCGCTTAAAACGGCCGATACCGATGAAATAATTGTAGCCACTCCCCGGCCACCCCAGCGCGAAGAAGCCGGCCTCGCCGCCAAGAGAGTCTTAGACAAAGCCCGTGCCGCGGCCGAGCAAGCAGCCATCGAGCGCGCCCGGCGCGACGCTGAATCCGCGGCATTTAGACGGTCAAACCGCCGCTGGATTGCCGCCACCGTGCTGTTCATTGCTACCGCCGCGGGCTCCATTGGCGTGTTCTACCGGCAGACGTATACACCCCTGGAAAGACCTGGGAATGACGCGCCCCGGAGCGCGGCGACGCCAAGCGCTGACAAAAAAGAAGCGAGTGAGCTCGACCTCTCTTCGTTATTGGATAGCGCCCATTGTGTTTCGGCCGCCGCCGTTATCGCCAACGGCTCGATTTACTTGACCGGCTACAGCGCCCGACAAAGCGCCACCACAAGCTTGATATCAGCGCTAAAACAGAAAACCGGTATCGATCGTATACAAAACAATATCGCCGACGTCAGTGCCGACAAGTGCGGATTGCTGGAGACCTACCGCTCAGCCTGGCGCAGCAACCAGGGCAGCCAGCCCGGCGCGACATTGTCGACCCGCAACCCCGGCAATGTCTTCAGGGATGAAGAGCGCGTGATCATTGATTTAACAACGAGCGATTATCCCTCGCACCTCTACATCGACTTTTTCTTACTCGATGGCACTGTCTTGCACATGATTCCCAGTGCTTTCAACCCTGACAACCAGGCCCCGGCTCACTACGAGGCGACCATCGGAGAGCTGGGAGATTGGGCCGCTGCGCCCCCTTACGGCGAGGAAATAGTCGTCATGCTGAGCTCATCGCTACCCCTATTCAAGAACCAAAGGCTCGAGCATGAGAACACCGACAGCTACCTGGCAGCACTTTCCAGGGAACTGAAGCGCGCCTCGAAAAAACCGGATACGCGAATAACCGCCAGCTTCCTATTGGTCAACACCCGGTCTGCCGATTAAGCTGGTGGGGGTTCTATCATGCTGGGATCCGCAGTTGGGCGAGGCACTGGCAGCTTATGGCCCGGATGGCTCGCCGGAGCCCGCTTGATCCCCGGGTGCAATCACCGGCTGAAGCAATTCTCCAAAGGTATAGCCGCTGGCCCCGCTACTGAGTTGAACGCGATACCAGTTTCGACCCTCGACGATACCGGTCACAGTGACTGTTCTTCCCATGGGTATCACCTCTATGCGCCCACCACTGGCACTGGGCTGATCGCGCACATTGGAATATTTGAGCGCTTCAAACTGCGCATTCAAGGGAGTGACTGTAAAAGGCATGTCTACGGGCGCCGCCGGCGAAGGCCCGGGGATCGAACCTGGAACCGGATCGGCAGTTTCCCCCATGAGTGAGGAAAAAAAAACGGCCAGATCACTAGCCCAGCCCTTGAGAATACTCGCGGCATCGGACTCCCCTGGGGAGCCAGCTTGTTCATCCTTTAAATATTTCGCCCTGGCTTTTGCCAAAGCAGCGAAGTGACCCTCGGGATAGGCCTCGAGATAGCCCTCATAATCTTCTGCTCGCTCACTGTCTTTTACCGTATCCCAAAAGACAAGCTCGTATCGCTCCTCGCTATTCTTCGGAAGAATGCCTCCTTGCACCGGGCCGGGAGCGACCCCCAATAGCGCTGCGCCCGATAACGCGGCAGCAAGGATATGAGCCGACAGGAGTCGATGTCGCCGAGTTTTCCCCCTGGAGTTTTTCATGATGTAGTCATTCCAGCTAGCAGAGTGCAATTATATCGAGTCGTAAAATTGGTGCAATCGATTTACCCTCGCAAGGCTCGGGATATGGGTCTTGGAGATCTAGTGCGCAAGCCCTTATTGGGTGGGCTGGGTGGGCTGGGTGGACCGGGTGGAATGGAT
>CBDUUA010000266.1:0-3966 GCA_965370135.1 uncultured Cellvibrionales bacterium | reverse complement strand
CGCCACCGGGCACTATGTTCGCCGCCGACAAGCCGCCGGCCATACCTGCTTATCCAGTCATACCTGCTTGTTAAAGGGGCTGGATGCCAACAAGGACCAGAGCTATTTTCTTCATGCTGTCGGTGAGCAGGAGCTGGCGCGGACGCTGTTTCCCATTGGCGAACTGAAAAAGGACACGGTTCGGGATATCGCAGCGCGGCACTCGCTAATCACCCATGACAAGAAAGACAGCACCGGCATCTGTTTTATCGGTGAGCGCCGTTTCAAGGATTTTCTGGCCCGCTATCTACCGGCGCAACCCGGGGTCATGGAAAACTGTGACGGCGAAGTCATGGGGCAGCACCAGGGGCTTATGTATCACACACTGGGGCAGCGCCAGGGCTTGGGTATTGGCGGCGTTAGCGGCACAGAAGGCGCTTGGTATGTCGCCGACAAAGACCTGCAACGCAATGTGCTGATCGTGGTGCAAGGCAATGATCACCCTCGCCTGTTCAGTGACGGTTTGCGCGCCCGGCAATTATACTGGGTCGACCAGTGCGGCCCCACCCTGCCCCTTCGCTGCCGAGCCAAAACCCGCTACCGCCAGCCCGACCAGGATTGCCTGGTACAGGCCCTGACCGACGGCGGTATCGAAGTCATATTCGACCAGCCGCAGCGCGCGGTAACTCCCGGGCAGTCGGTGGTACTCTATCGTGGGGATGTCTGTCTCGGAGGCGGTGTCATCAACGATACGTTCAATTTAGAGACTGTGGAGGAATTGCCCCGTGGCCACATCCTTGCGTGACCAGGTCATAGCCCTGGCCGGTATAACCCAGGCGGCGCTACTGGTTGACCAGGTTGCTCGCACCGGCGAAGCAGACCCCATGGCATTAGAAGCCAGTATCGGTAGCCTGTTTGAGTTTGACCCCGAGACCACCGAGGCCGTATTCGGCGGTGTCGAAGGCGTTGGTTCGGGCCTCGCAGCCCTTGAACAGCTATTGCAAAATGGCGGCTACGCCCGACTGCAACAACCCGCGCGCTATTTGTCCGGCATGCTGTTTCTCGAGCGAAAGTTGGCTGCCCGCCCCGACCTGCTCGAAGTCATTCACTCACGCTTGAACCATGCGGCCTTCCGTGCCGATCATTTCAGTGATGATGCCGCCAGTTCCCTGAATTCTATTGCCGCTATCTATCAAGACACCATCAGCAAGTTTAAATACCGCATTCAAGTCACCGGCGATGTCACCTACCTGCAAAACCCGCTGCAGGCAGAAAAAATTCGCAGCCTGTTATTTGCCGGCATCCGCGCTGCCATCTTGTGGCGGCAGGTGGGTGGCCGCCGCTGGCAGCTACTGCTGAAGAAATCCGCCATACAAAGCGGCGTCGCCAGTTTGCGACAGGAAATCACCCACTGATTCCAGGATAACTTTTCCCTCCCCGATTCACTGTCGCGAGATCACCATGGAACTCACCGCCTTAACAGCCCTCTCCCCCGTCGACGGTCGCTACGGCGCCAAAACCTCAGTACTACGACAATTCTTCAGTGAATATGGCCTGATTAAAAGCCGTGTTATCGTCGAAATACGGTGGCTTCTTTGCCTGTCGCGACAGCCCAATATCCCCGAAGTTGGCCCATTTAGTGCTGAAGCGACAACTTTGCTTGAGGGCATTATCGAGCACTTTGGCATCGACCAGGCAATACGTATCAAGGAGATAGAGCGCAGCACTAACCACGATGTAAAAGCGGTGGAGTACTTTATCAAGGAGCAGATCGCAGATAATGCAGAGCTCATGGCTATCAATGAATTCGTCCACTTTGCCTGCACCTCGGAAGATATTAATAATCTGTCCCATGGACTGATGCTAAAACACGCCAGGGACGAGGCGGTATTGCCCTTGCAGCGCCGGGTTGTCGAGGTGCTGCGTCAACTGGCGCACCAATTTGCCGATACGCCCCTGCTTTCGCGCACCCACGGTCAGGCTGCCAGCCCCAGCACGGTGGGCAAGGAATTGGCCAATGTGGTCTACCGGCTTGAGCGACAGTTACAGCAAATTTCAGACGTGGCTATATTGGGCAAGTTCAATGGTGCGGTGGGCAATTACAATGCCCATTTATCAGCCTACCCGGACATCGATTGGCAGCAACTGGCACAGCAATTTATTGGCGAGTTGGGACTGGGCTTCAATCCCTACACCACCCAGATCGAACCCCATGATTACATCGCCGAGTTATTCCACGCCAACTGTCGCTTCAACACCATACTCATCGACCTTAACCGGGATCTCTGGGGCTATATTTCCCTGGGCTATTTCAAGCAAAAAGTGGTTCCGGGTGAGGTGGGCTCGTCAACGATGCCCCACAAAGTCAACCCGATCGACTTTGAAAATGCCGAGGGCAACCTGGGCATAGCCAACGCGCTGATGGATCACCTGGCCAATAAACTCCCCATATCCCGCTGGCAGCGGGATTTGACCGACTCTACCGTGCTGCGCAATCTCGGCGTTGGCTTTGGCCACAGTATGATTGCCTGTGAGTCACTGCTCAAAGGGCTGGGCAAATTGGAAATCAACAGGGCCCGACTGCAACAGGATCTGGACAATTGCTGGGAGATCCTGGCCGAGCCGATTCAAACCATCATGCGGCGCTACCGGGTAGAGGAACCTTACGAAAAGCTCAAGGCACTGACCCGAGGCCAGACGATCAACCAGCAAGTACTGGCTGAATTTGTAGAGACCCTGGATATTCCCGAGGAAGGCAAGGCGATGATGCGCGCCCTGACCCCAGCGGGCTACACCGGTAGCGCTGGCGAGCAGGCTGCCAAGGTTTAGGTTTGATCAAGCCGTGACCGAACTTCCGGATAGTACATCGCCACTGCAACTGTTAAACGGCCTGACCGCCGGCCAATTCCTGGCCGAATACTGGCAGAAAAAACCCTTGCTGATCCGCCAGGCCCTGCCCGATTTTGAGCCCCCCCTGGAGGCCGATGAACTGGCGGGCCTCGCCTGTGAGCCGCAGATCGAATCCCGTATCATCAGTGGCGCCGGGACTGACAAGCATTGGCAGCTACGCCATGGCCCCTTCTCCGAGCAGACATTCGACGAACTGGGGGAGCGGGACTGGACCTTGCTGGTGCAGGCCGTCGATCATTATCTGCCGGAAGTCGCCCAACTAAAAAAGCATTTTCGGTTTATTCCTGATTGGCGTCTGGATGATGTCATGGTCAGCTTTGCCGCTCCGGGTGGCAGTGTCGGCCCTCACCTTGATCAGTACGACGTATTCTTGCTACAAGGACAAGGGCGGCGCCAGTGGCAAGTGGGCGAGCGCATTACCGGCGATGCGCCGCTGCTACCCCACCCGGAACTGCAACTGTTACGCGACTTCAACAGCACCTCATCAACTGTGTTAGAACAGGGAGATATGCTGTACCTGCCCCCCGGCTTTCCCCACTGGGGTATCGCCCTCGATGCCTGCATGAGCTACTCCATGGGTTTCCGCGCACCCTCCCACCAGGAAATTCTAAGCGACTACTGCGACCACGCGCTGGCGAAGCTGGATCCACAGCTGCGCTATAGCGATGGCGACCTGCACCCGGCCAGCAATCCAGGGCTGATAACAACCGCCGCCACAGAAAAAATTCGCGACATCGTTTTCGGCCTGCTGGATGAGCAGAATCTAGCGCAATGGTTCGGTTGTTATATGACCCGACCCAAATATGACAATACTCTGGATTTGCCTGGTGTAGAGGATGACACCGATACACTGGAACCCCATGCCAGACTGCAAGTCGATGATGCCAGCCGGCTGGCTTACAGTGTGGAATCCGGCAGCACAATACTTTATGCCGATGGCGAAGCCTATCCCGGCACAGGTGATGATTGGCGCGAGTTTGTCAGCAATCTTTGCGCAAGCCATACTGTAAGCCATACTGTAAACCAGTGCTTCACAGCAGAAATGACCGCGGCATCAGGGCCGCGCGACCATGACAC
>CBDUUA010000265.1:0-3981 GCA_965370135.1 uncultured Cellvibrionales bacterium | reverse complement strand
TTGAACCTTGCACAGCACAAAAAGGGCCGGCGGCGGCAGCTGAAGTTCACCAAGATGCAGGGCCTCGGCAACGACTTCGTCGTCCTCGACCTGGTGTCCCAGCACTGCCATATTAATGAGCGTCTGATCCAACGGCTGGCAGATCGCCGTTTTGGCATTGGCTGTGACCAAGTGCTGGTGGTCGAGCCGCCCCAGCATCCGGATGTCGACTTTCGCTACCGCATCTTTAATGGCGATGGCCAGGAAGTGGAGCAATGCGGCAACGGCGCCCGCTGCTTCGCCCGCTTCGTGCGCCTGAAGAAACTCACCAACAAAGACATTATTCGAGTGGAAACCCGTAGCGGCGTGCTGGAACTATCGGTACTGGAACGCGGTCAGGTGCTGGTCGATATGGGCGCACCCATTCTGGAACCCGCCGACATTCCATTTACAGCGGATCGCCAAAGAAGCGTTTATACTTTGGCAGCTGCGGGCCAGACCGTGGAACTGGGGGCTGTGTCCATGGGCAATCCTCATGCCGTGATATTGACGGAGGATGTCGATGATGCACCGGTCGAGCAACTGGGCAAGGCAGTCCAGCAACACCCGGACTTTCCGCAGCAGGCCAATGTCGGTTTTATGCAAGTGCAGGATCGAAGCCGTGTGCGCCTGCGAGTCTACGAGCGCGGTGTCGGCGAAACCCTTGCCTGTGGCAGCGGCGCCTGCGCCGCCGTGGTCAGCGGTATTCTGCGCGACCAACTGGATCGAGAGGTCAGTGTTGAACTGAGAGGTGGCACACTGAAAATTCGCTGGGATGGCGACGGCGCCCATGTCCTGATGACCGGGCCTGCAAGCATCGTCTTCGAAGGCCAGATTCGTCTTTAAGGCCAGATTCGTTTTGAAGAAGAATAAGGAGAATAAAATATGGCAGAGCAAGTTATCAGCGAGATTAGTGAAGAGCAGGTCGTGGAGTTCCTGCAGTCCAATCCCCGGTTCTTTGAACAGCATGAGGAATTATTGGCAGACATCAAGCTGCCCCATCCGGCCGGCGAGGCGGTATCATTGATCGAGCGCCAGGTCAGTATACTGCGAGAGCGAAATATCAACATGCACCGTCGCTTTGATGAGTTGATCGAGATGGCCAGGGAAAATGACACTCTGTTTGAAAAAACCAGAAGCCTGATTCTGGATATTGTCGCCGCCGAGACGCTGGATGAACTGAGCAATGCCGTTCAAGTGGCTATGAAAGAGGAATTCCAGGCCGACATCAGCTCCCTGACCCTGTTTGCCCCCGCCCACAAAAAGCTGCTGACACAGGCTCGCGTGGTACCGCTGCAGGAGGCGCGGCAATCGATCAAGGGAATTCTCAACAGCAGTAGCCGGGCGGTATGTGGCACCTTGCGCCCCCAGGAGATGTCCTTCCTGTTTCCCGAACAAACCAGCCAGGTCGGCTCCGCCGCAGTAGCCCACCTGGGTAGCGGTGAAGTGGTCGGCGTGCTCGCGGTTGGCAGCTACGACCCCAATCACTATCGCGCCAACACGGGCACCCTGTTCCTGACCTATGTGAGCGATATCCTGAACGTGGTGTTACCGCGTTTTATTGAACCTAAAAACCGCAGTTAACCGCTCACATATTCAGCAGGGCTTTGATTTGAATACTAAAATCCGCAAACTACTATTCATCCAAAGAGTGAACTGCAACACGCTGCACGGATTCTCGAAAAATCCCGGCGCGCCAGGACTTCGTTATCGCTCTTGCCAAGGACTTCAGCCATTGCCGGCGAGCGATGCCTCGCCTGCCACGCCGAGATTTCCCGATAATTCCGTGCCCAACTGCGGTTTCCAGGTTGAATAATACCATCGCGATGGATACCGACCACCACAGGGCACTCACCACAACAGTAAACGAGTTCCTGGACTACCTGGAAACCGTGCGTCGCTACTCCAACCACACAGTTGCCGGCTACCACAGGGATCTCACCAAACTGACCGAGTTCTGTCGAGAGCTGGAACTGGATAGTTGGCCACAACTGCAACAGGCCGATATCCGCAGCTTCGCCGCCCAGTGTCACCGCACAGGACTGCAGGGTAAAAGCATACAACGGCTGTTATCGGCGACTCGCAGCTTCTATCAATACCAGATCAAGCTGCGGCGCTGCCAGCACAACCCCGCGGTCGGCGTCAGCGCACCCAAGGTTCCGCGGCGACTCCCCGCCACTATGGATACCGACCAACTCAACCACCTGCTAAACACGCCGGCCTGCGACTGGATCGAGGTTCGGGACAAGGCGATGGTGGAACTGTTCTACTCCTCCGGTTTGCGTCTGTCAGAATTGACCGGGCTCGAGTTGGCGGATATCGATATGCGCGAGGGACTGGTAACCGTCACCGGCAAGGGCAATAAAGCCCGGGTGGTGCCGGTCGGCACAAAGGCCATAGAGGCCATCACCAACTGGCTGGGAGTACGCGGGGATCTAGTGCGAGGCCAGGGAGAAACCGCGCTATTTATTAGCCGCCGCGGCCAGCGCATCAGGCCGCGCAGCGTGCAGGCTCGACTGGTGAAGATGGCGGCAGAACAGTCATTGAGTCGCAAACTCCACCCCCACATGTTGCGTCACTCCTTTGCCAGCCATCTATTGGAATCCAGTAGCGATCTACGGGCGGTACAAGAAATGCTGGGCCACGCCAATATTTCCACCACACAGATCTATACCCACCTCGATTTTCAACACCTGGCAAAGGTGTATGACTCGGCCCACCCCCGGGCCCAGAGAAAAACCGCCGCCGGCAGCAAGCCGGCTTCCCCAAAGGAGAATTCCTAGCGAAGATATGATCAAGGTGATTACCTTCGACCTGGACGATACGCTCTGGGCAGTCACCCCGGTGATGGTTCGTGCCGAGCAGCGGCTGTTCGCCTGGCTGCAACTGCACTGCCCACAACTGCAGCAGCGTTTTTCCATGCAAGCCCTGCGCGCAATGCGCATGGAATTAATCAAGTCCAGGCCCGACCTGGTGCACCAAATCACCAAAGCCCGGCACACTATGCTAACAACGGCAATGGAACGGGTCGGCCTTGCGCAACAACACGCAGAAAAATTAGCCGATCAGGCGATGGCGGTGTTTATGCAAGCCCGGCATGAGGTGGAGTTATTCGACGCAGTGGAAGAAGTCATTGCCGAGTTATACGGCCGCTACACACTGGGTGTGCTGACCAACGGCAATGCGGACATCTATCGACTGCCGCTGGGGCGCTATTTCTCTTTTTCTTTTTCGGCGGAGGTACTCAACAGCAGCAAACCCATGCCGCTACATTTCGAGAAAACCCTGCAGAAAACCGGCGCCAAACCCGGCGAGATAATTCATGTCGGCGATCATATTGAGCACGATATAACGGGTGCCCAACGCTGCGGCTGGCATACCATCTGGGTAAATCAAACAGCGCAGGCAATCAGCAGCGAATCGCCACCCAGTGCTATCGTGACCAGCATTGGTGAATTGCCCGCCTCGATCTATCGCATCGAGGCGGAAATGCAATTACAGCAAAGCCACTAAACCAGGGACAAAGAGCCTACCGACCGCGTTTACGGCGACGTTTAACTGGTTTGGCTGGCAGACCCTGTAAACCCGTGGGCACCACCGTGCACGCCTGCGTAATCAACTGCTCCAATTGCACAAGCAACGGCGACATAAAACCCTGATAGTTGCCCAGCTTGCGACTGATTTTATCCAATTGGAATTCCCAGTGCGCAGTCATATCCGGCGTGGTGGAGCTCTCCGGCAGCGCCTGGATCAAGCCCCGGCCCGCAGCGGTGGCGCGAATAGCCTTGCCCTCGCGCCGCAGGAAGTCCCGCTTAAACAGTAATTCAATAATACCGGCTCGGGTCGCTTCGGTGCCGAGGCCGTCGGTATCCTTGAGCACCTTGCGAATCTCCGGCGCTTTGACAAAACGGGATATTCCGGTCATGGCCGCAAGCAGGGTCGCGTCGGTAAAAGGCTTGGGCG
>CBDUUA010000264.1:0-3988 GCA_965370135.1 uncultured Cellvibrionales bacterium | reverse complement strand
TCTCCTAATGTTTTATTAATTTCGGAAAACACTGTGTCAACAATAGCTCGCTCTTCTGATGTGTCGCCAGGAGAGGCTATGAAACATTTAAAAATCTCTACGTTCAATTTATATTATCCTTACGTTTTTTCAGCAATCGACGGGGTGTATGTTTATTTTACTATAACCTCGTTAGATTGGCCGTGATTTCATAGCATGTAACAGTTTATTCAACGCCCCAATGCCGTATAACCACCTGGCGTTTATACTTATCAAAAAACCATAGCACCCCTAAGTTTTACCGCAATATCAATACACCCGCACTTGATAGACGATCTTGCCCTTCTCGATCGCGTTGATCACCAGGGGTCGTGTCGCCCTGCCATCCTGATCGATCGTTATCCGGCCCAGAATTCCCGGCATATCCCGGGTATCTCGGATAGCGGCACCAACACATGCCCTGTCGGCCACCTGCTGCTCGCAGCGAATCATCGCAGCACTGAGGACGCCCAGGGCTTCAATGCCCAGCATCGAAAAGGTATCAAGTTGCTGCAGGAGTCCCGCAGGGAGGACCAGGTACTCCTTGCCCACTTGGGACAGCGGCATACTGGGACTATAGACATCGGTGGCCAACATACCCTCGAGCAAATGGAGTTGCCCTGGAAATTGACTTATCAGGGACGATAGCGAGCCATCCGGCCCCATGGTGCGGGGCTTCCATTCCATTGCCTTCAGCGCTTCGCCGATAGCGACCAACTGCTCAGTGCCCACGGTCATATAAATCAGTTCAGTATTGTCAGCCTGTGCGCCAGCAAGCTCGCCGGCGTAATCGACAACGCCGCCGCTCAGCTGAATCTGCCGGGTCAGCTCGCCACCTCCGGCCTCGAACTTGCGAGTAAACTGTTCGGCCAGGTAGCGAGAGTAGGTGTTTTCAGGGTCGCTCACCACTGCGACCCGTTGCAGCCGCAGTTCATCACTGACGAATACCGCGGCAACCGCCCCCTGGAAACTGTCATCGTAGCTAAGTTGGCTGACCCAGGGACCACCCTCGACAATATCCGGGTTGGTGGCGGTTGCCGCCAACACCGGGATGGCCAACTGATTGGCTATCGGCGCCATGGCCAGCGTGGTCTCACTGCCAAACAGACTGACCACTGCGACAATTTCTTTGCTGGCCGCCAACCGTCGCAGTCCGGCAATGGCGGCATCGGCCTCATCCTCTGCGTTTTCCAGTTGCAGCTCGATCAAGGTGCCATCATCGAGATAGGGATACAGTTTCAGCACCCTTTCCATACCGCCGACAGCGCTGCGCCCTTTAAAACTATTGAGCTCGCCGATCACACCGACCACTATCGATTCGCCGTTCGGCTGTATCGCGGGCTGCCGCTGCTCGCAGCCATTCACTGCTAACAGGGTCGATAAAAGAATCGATAACAGCATTACCACTGGGTATAAAGGCTTCATCTAGTGCTCATAGTAAATATATTATATTGGTTTGCACGATCACGTCGTCACCGAGCTGGCTCTCCAGCTTGCGTTTGAGCTGCCTGAGATCATCCCGAGTGAGGGGCCCGCGGGCCAGTAATTCCATAATCAATTGCAATTGACCCTGGTCGTAGCTCACGCGAACCTTGCTCACCACCAGGTACTTGCCATTCACATAGTAGCGGTCAGTTTCCAGGTTCCTCTCGAACTCCATGCTGTCGATAATCTGGTTATAGGCGAGGTAGAGGGGAACCGTAATCAGGCCGAGCAATAACAGCATCAGCCACACCCCGCGCTTGCCTTTTACCACCGGTGAAAAACCCAATATCCTGAAGGTAAAGGTGGCGGCCAGGATGATGCCGACCATATTGGTCGAGAACAGTAAAAACGCCTGCAGGAAGAAATAGAGATCACCTCTGCCTATGCCGACACCGGCGACCGCCAGTGGCGGCACCAGGGCGACCGCTATCGCCACCCCGGCCAAATTCTGCGCGATTTCACGGTAGGCCCGGGCATAGGCAGCGGCGACGCCCGATACAATAGCCACCACCAAATCCAGCAAGGTCGGGTTCAGCCGCCCCAGCATTTCGTTGGTGACCGGCTTGTGGGGGAAGGCCTGGGTGGTCAGCGCCGCGGTTGCCAGTGCTATGCATACACCCAAAAGAATGGCCGTGCCAGAGTGCCAAAACAGCTGGCGGTCGGCTCGCAGCAAGCCCATGGAAGCCGACACCAGTGGCGCCATCAGGGGTGCCAGTATCATCGCACCGATAATCACCGCCGCGTTATCCAGGTAGAGGCCAACCGTGGCCAACATGGTGCTCAGGATCATCAGTGTGATATAGCTGCTGCTGACCCGGGCGCCCTCTCGCAGGGACATGAATAAATCCTTGAAGCGATCTTCCGAGGCATAGGAAAAAAACGGAATGCGCCTGGCGAGGGATTTTTTCATTTCCCTATCATCGGGCAGGTTGGCAATCTTGACGTTTTCCTTGTTGGCGTCCGCCTGACTGCTGGATTGCCTTAAGAATGGCCCCACATTAACCCTCACCGCGGCGGGCAGGGTTTTGCAAACCACCGGCGTGCGGGTGGCCAACTCACCATCAATAAAAACATCCATGGCCCGCTCGGGCTCAATGCGCAGCTCACTGCTTTTGATATAGCCGACCGCCCTGGGCATCTTCTTGTCACGGGCCCTGGGCAGCTTCTTGTCACGGGGCGCGGGCAGGAATATCCGCACCAGAAACACGATGTATTCAACCATCGATATCGGCGATGTGACTACCAGGCTGACAGCACCGTCTCGAATGGAGCTATCGTGCTGGGTCAGGTCCGACACCAGACCACCATTGTGCCGCTGCACCAACATACAACCGCTGGCTGCCGTTCTAATGGTTTTATCGGTGGCTGTAGTGATGGTAAAGGCAAACAGTTTGAGCCGGGCAAATTTGCGTACAGCGCGAACCAGCATGCGCCATTTGGTCAGACCCGCGGGGGCGTCAAGCAAGGGTATCCAGCCGATACTGCCACGAAACAGCATAATCTGTTCGTTGCAGAGCACGATATCCATCGGCGGTGCGTCTGTGCCCAGGGCATAGGCGATCGCCTCATGCCGCTTCGAGGGCAAATCCAGGTAGCGGGCCAGTTTGCCCTGGTGGCGGGAGGGCAGGATGCCGACGCTAAAACCGTACTCCATAGCGAGTCGCAGCACTTGCTTAACGCCCCTCTGGCAAGCGGCAACTACCACATGGCCGACACCGGCCAGGCAGGAGGCCGGGTCTGCCAGCACTTGCTCCAGCGACAGCGTGCTGACTACGGTACCACAGGTATTTTCAACAACGTGCTGAACCAGCTTCTCCGCTGCCGGCTCATAGACCAGCAGCGCAGTCTCTACGTAGTGTGTCATGTTCCACCAACTATTATCCGCAAACAGCACCCAAACATCGCATCCTGTAACGATGCCATTATAGTAGCGAGCAATCCATCCCTTGTTAACCGCTGAGTAAAGTTAAGCGCTTAGCAAAAAAGATCAGCCGTGATAAGCTCCCCGGCTCAAGCCACCCCCACGGAGAGCTATTCGATGCCCCCTGGCAAGCAGCAACTGCAGCCCAGCACCCTTCGCGTGGGTCGTCGCTACCGGGCATCCCGGCTCAATGGCCCCTACGATGCCATTGTTATCGGCTCCGGCATCGGCGGCCTCACCACCGCTGCCTGCCTGTCGCGATTTGGCAAAAAGGTCGCTGTATTGGAGCAGCATTATACCGCCGGTGGCTTTACCCATAGCTACAGCCGCAACGGCTATGAATGGGATGTGGGTGTGCACTATATCGGTGATATGGGCAAGTCCACCACCCTCGGACGCAAATTGTTTGATCACATCAGCGACGGCAGTCTGCAGTGGGCGCCGATGGCCGCGGATTTCGATCATATCTACCTCGGCGATAGCGTCTACAAGCTCACCGCCGGCAAAACCGCTTATCGCGCCCGCCTGATCGAGCAGTTCCCTGAAGACGCCGAGGCCATCGAC
>CBDUUA010000263.1:0-4005 GCA_965370135.1 uncultured Cellvibrionales bacterium | reverse complement strand
CTCAAGGCGTAGAAGTGCCGCTGTTATCCATTGCCTGTGCCAGGAGCGGCGATAAAGGCAATTTTTCAAATATTGGAGTCATTGCGCGGGATCAGCAATTTTTGTCGATCATTGCCGAGCAAATAACGTCGGCGCGGGTGAAACGCTATTTTGAACACCTGGGAGTGACCCTGGTTGAGCGCTTCCCCCTGCCTGGCTTTAACGCCTTCAATTTTTTGATGCACGATGCGCTGGGTGGTGGCGGCACGGCGTCCTTGCGCTTTGACGCACAGGGCAAGGGCCTGGGCCAAAACCTGTTGGAAATGACCGTGGTAGTGCCCGAGTCGATGCTTGAGCACGCCGCGTTTAACAAACTTGATTGACTTGCCGCCGCGCCCGGAAACATCAGTATTAGATTCGAGATCTATTTGTAGGGGATGTTGTTTATGGGGGGCGGTCTTCCGGAGGCCGGCATACCGACAGTGCTAATTGCTTAAGTAAGTGCCGAAGTAAGTGCCATTCGTATATAGGTAGGATGAAAGTGTTATGCCTGTGTTCACCAGTAAGATAGATGTCGATAGCGTCGGTTTTGCCAAAAACCGCAGGGATCAACTCGATCGCATTGCGCAACTGGAGGCCTTGAAGCAAGTCGTTACTGATCTGTCCTTTTCAAAAAAAGAAAAGTTTGAAAGTCGTGAGCAGTTGCTGCCCCAGGAGCGCCTGGCGAGATTACTCGACCCCGGACTGCCATTTTTTGAAGTCGGGGCGCTGGCCAATTACAACCCAAACGACCCCAACTCCATTCCTGGAGGCAATATTATCGGCGGGATTGGTTTTGTGTCGGGAGTGCGCTGCGCCATTTCGGTATCAAACAGCGCAATCGCGGCCGGCTCACAAACAGCAGGCGGTTTTGACAAAATGGTACGCCTGCAAGATATGGCGTCGAAGCACAAGCTGCCCTTTATCCAGTTGGTCGAAAGCGGCGGTGCAAACTTACTGGAGCAAAAAGTTGATTTTTTTGTGTTGGGCGGCCGGTTTTTTCGCAACCTTGCCCGCCTTAGCGCGCAAGGCCTGCCGGTTATCACCATCTTACACGGGGGCTCGGTTGCCGGCGGCGCCTATATGCCGGGCTTGAGCGACTACGTTATCGCAGTGAAAAAGCGGGGCAAGGCATTTTTGGCCGGTACCGCCTTGTTGAAAGCAGCAACCGGTGAAGAGTGTGACGATGAGGAACTCGGTGGTGCGGAAATGCACGCCAGCATTTCCGGTTTGGCTGAATACCTGGCCGAGGACGATACCGATGCGGTGCGCATCTGTCGCGAGCTGGTCGACAAGATTGGCTGGAGTCTACAAACTCCCTCTGTGCGCAGGGATAACCTAGAGCCCTCAGCCCAAACTCGAGAGCCCTCAGCCCAAATTCAAGAGCCTTCAGCCCAAATTCAAGAGCCCTTGTACGATATCGACGAGTTAACCGGTATCGTACCGCTGGATTATCGCATTCCCTACGATGTGCGGGAGCTTATTGCTCGCATTGTCGACGGATCTGATCTGCTGGATTTCAAACCCTTGTACGGCCCCCATACGGTGTGCGTACAGGCCAAAATATTCGGATATCCCGTTGCCTTTATCGGCAATAACGGCCCCATTGACAACCAGGGCGCCACCAAGGCCACCCATTTTATCCAGGCAAACTGTCAGTCCGATACCCCCATCATCTATCTGCAAAATACCACCGGATTTATGGTCGGCAAGGATTACGAGCAAAACGGCATGATCAAGCACGGGTCAAAGATGATACAGGCAGTGTCGAATGCGACCTCCGCGCAAATTACCTTGATGATCGGCGCCAGTTTTGGCGCCGGTAACTACGGCATGTGCGGCAGGGGCTATGATCCTGATTTTTGCCTGAGCTGGCCCAACCAGCAAACGGGTTTAATGGGGGCGCAACAGGCGGCGACCACCATGGCGCTGGTGATGGAGGAGTCGGCAAAGCGAAGAAACGAAACCTTGGATCCAGACATGATGGCAGCGCAAAAAAATAAAATAATTAAACATTTTGAAGCTCAAACCGATGCATTTTATACCTCGGGCCTGGGCCTGGACGATGGCGTAATCGACCCCCGTGATACCCGCAAGGTTTTGGGCTTCCTGTTGGCCACCATACAAGCAGGAAAGCAGCGCCAGTTGTGCCCCAACAGTTTCGGCGTCGGCAGAATGTAGTCGCTGTAGTTTATAGGTATAACTTATGGGAGCGGCGGTTCTTTACTAACTGTTATCTACTGGCTGTTCATTACTAACAATAGTGCAATGACAAAAAGGCGGAGTACACCATGGCTTCCATATTAGACCCGATACTGAATACCGATGAGCACAAGGCGATCAAGCGCACCGCGCTACAAATCATCGATACAGAAATTAATCCGTATATCGATGAATGGGAAGCCAATGGGCCATTTCCCGCCCATGAGGTATTTAAAAAATTGGGTGATGCGGGGCTGTTGGGTATTACCAAGCCAGAGGCGTACGGTGGCATGGGTCTTGATATCACCTATGCAATGGCGTTCGGTGAAGCTATCGGTCACATTGAATGCGGCGGCATCCCGATGGCCATAGGGGTGCAAACCGATATGGCAACACCGGCCCTGGCCAATTTCGGCTCTGACCAACTGCGTCGTGAATTTCTGGTGCCGGCGATTGCGGGAGACTATGTCGCCTGTATCGGGATTTCAGAAGCACACGCGGGTTCTGATGTTGCCGCGATTAAAACCCATGCGCGCAAAGAGGGCGGTGACTACGTCATCAACGGCTCGAAAATGTGGATCACCAATTCCTTGCAAGCGGATTTTATGGTGACATTGGTCAATACCGACCCCGATGGCCAGAAGCACCAGAACAAATCACTGATTGTTATTCCCATGAATACCCCGGGTATTAGCAAAAGTAACAAGCTCGATAAATTGGGTATGCATTCATCGGATACCGCGCAAATACACCTGGACGATGTGCGCGTTCCCCAGCGCTATCTTATCGGTGAAGAAAATAAAGGCTTTGGCTATCAAATGATCCAGTTCCAGGACGAGCGCCTGATTGTCGGCCCGGGTGCAATCGCCAGTATGGAGCGCACCATCCAGGAAACCATCGACTACGCAAGCCAGCGAGAAGTATTCGGCAAGCCGCTTATCAGTAAGCAAGTGGTGCAGTTTCGTCTGGCGGAGCTAAAAACAGAAGTTGAAGCCCTGCGCGGTTTGTTAGTGCTTTGCCTGGACAAATACCTGGCGAAGGAAGACGTGACCATGCTGATCAGCATGTTGAAGTTAAAGATCGGGCGCCTGGAGCGCGAGGTAGCGGATTCCTGTTTGCAATACTTCGGCGGTATGGGCTATATGACTGAAACGCCGATATCGCGTTACTACCGCGATATTCGCTTGCACTCGATTGGTGGTGGCGCCGATGAGGTGATGCTGCAAATCATTAGCAAATATATGGGTACGTATTCCTGAATATGAAAGACCTGCCAAAAACCAGTAAAAAAATTCAACTTGATCTCGATCGTTCGGTGCTGCATATCGTCCTGAATGATCCCAAATACGGCAACGCATTGTCTGAAGACGTGGTCGAGGATTTGATTCGTGTGCTCACGGCGCTCAAATACCGGGAGGATATTGCGGCGCTAGTGTTGCGTGGAGCCGGCAAGGTGTTTTGTGCCGGGGGTAACCTGAAGGGGTTTGCCGCGAAATACCATAGTTATAGAGGTGATAGAGGTGATAGAGGTGAAAGCGCCGATATTCCGGCACTGAAACGAGAGATCGCGAACACCAATTGGCAGGCTGGGCGAGAAATATTCAATGGCTTCAACCGCTTGCCGCAGACGGTGATTATGGTTGTAGAGGGCGCCGCGATGGGTGGTGGTGTTGGGCTGGCCTGTTGCAACGACCTTATGATTACCTCAAAGGACTGCAAATTTTCAACAACAGAAACATCGCTGGGTCTGATTCCCGCGCAAATCGCGTCATTTATCGTGCAGCG
>CBDUUA010000262.1:0-4005 GCA_965370135.1 uncultured Cellvibrionales bacterium | reverse complement strand
AAAATCAAAAACAGCCTCTACGAGCAAGAACTGGCCAAGCTGCAGATAGAACTGGTTAAATTGCAGGAGTGGATCAAGCACTCCGGACTCAAAGTGGTGGTTGTTTTTGAAGGCCGTGATGCCGCCGGCAAGGGCGGTAGTATCAAGCGCATCACCCAGAGCCTGAATCCCCGGATCTGTCGGGTGGTGGCACTGCCCGCGCCGACTGAGCGGGAAAAAACCCAGTGGTACTTTCAACGCTATGTGCCCCACTTGCCCGCCGCCGGCGAATTGGTATTGCTGGATCGCAGCTGGTATAACCGCGCCGGCGTCGAGCGGGTTATGGGGTTTTGCAGCCATGATGAATACCAGGAGTTTTTGCGCTCCTGCCCGGAATTTGAGCGGATGCTGGTGCGCTCAGGCATTATCCTGCTTAAATACTGGTTTTCAATCAGCGATGACGAGCAGGAGAGGCGCTTCCAAAAGCGCATCCATCACCCCACCAAGCACTGGAAACTGAGCCCGATGGATCTTGAGTCCCGCTCTCGCTGGCTGGAGTATTCTCGCGCCAAGGACGATATGTTCGCGCATACCGACATCAAGCAAGCACCCTGGTATGTGGTCGATGGTGATAACAAGAAACGAGCGCGACTCAATGTCATCAGTCACTTATTGAGCGTTATCCCCTACGAGGATCTTTCCCCGCCGCCGGTGAGGTTGCCCCCCAGACAGGATATTGTCGGCTATGTACGGCCTCCCATCAGCGACCAGACCTTTATACCCGAGGTCTACTGACAGCAGGGGTTCTACTAACCGATGCATCGCGGTGGCCATAGGCTGTAGGTGCGAATTTATTCGCAATTGGCCGAATTGGCCGAATAAATTCGGCCCTACAACGCGGGATTGATGTACCGATCGAGGGATAGTGATCTGAATGGCAGAATTACTCCCGACAATTCGCAACGCCGTGCGAGCCGTCATACTAAGAGATGATCACATCTTGCTGCTGCGCAAGGAATACGAAGACGGCAGCGAACTCTACGCCCTGCCCGGTGGCGGCCAGGACACCGGCGAGACCCTGGAAATTGCGCTCAGGCGTGAATGCCTCGAAGAAATAGGCTGTGACATCGAACTCCATCAACTGTTGCATGTGGCTGACTATTTCAAGCATCGACAAACGACACCGCCGACCCGCCGCCATCTGGTCGAGATGTTATTTCTGTGCTCGGTGCCGACGGACTACTCGCCCCGCAATGGATCACACCCCGATAAACACCAGGTCGAGGTGGTCTGGGTGCCACAAACCCGCTTGACCACGATTGCCATGATGCCGCCGTCACTGGCAACCGTGCTCAGTGCGATTAGGAGCCATCAGCCTGTTACCAACGAAAGCCATCGGCCTGTCGATATCGAGAGCCATCAGCGTGTCGATATCGAGAGCCATCAGCCCACTACCATCGACAGCCATCAGCCTGTCGATATCGAGAGCCATCAGCCCACTACCATTGACAGCCATCAGCCTGTTTATATTGGAGTACTAAACCATTTATGAGGCTGCCCAAGAGTATCAGCGATAATTTACGCTTCCTGACTGCGGAGCTCAGTGCGCAAGTCACCAACCTGAACCTCTGGTTTGCCGACCCCGCCCCTGCTCTCGCGCAGCGCATTATGGATCGCAGCGACTATGCCAACAGCCTGAAGTCACGCATTCTCGACAACTGCCAGTTGCAGTTTGCCAACGCCAACAATACCGACACCGATTTAATTACCCTGCGGGCGGTTGAGTCGATCGCTACCGAATTGGCCCAGATCAATGCCCTCTGTCTTGAATGCCTGAGGCAAAAGCAGTCGACCGATGCGGAAGCGCCCCGGAATTTCAAACGCTCATTAAACCGGGTAAAATGGGGCATCGACTTGATCGAGACCGCTACCACCGGCAACGATACCCAGCTTGCTCTGACGATTGGCGATGTCGAGAGCAAGCTGGAAAAAACCTATAAAAAATCGATGCGTCACTATATCGATGAGCTGCAGAAAACTGACAATACCGAGGGCATTCTATCGGCATTGTTTACCGCGCAAAGCATCGACCAGATGGGTGACGCGATGCTCAACATCAGCGAATCGATCATGTCAGCCAATCTCGGCAAGCGCATTACCACCAATCAATACTACTCGCTGAAAGCCTCGGTCAATCAACTGAAAATCAAAAATCCTGAAAATCTCAGCATCGAGACCGTCGCCGAAACTCGATCGGGCAGCGCCATCTCGGCACTCGTCGACCCCGACCAAGACGACCAGGCCTATGTCGGTATTTTCAAGCAGGGGGCGAAACGCAAATTAAAGGAAGAGCGCCAGGGCGTCGAGCGCTGGCACAAGATTTACCCGGGGCTGGCGCCCAAAATCCTGTCTCACCACAAACAGGGCAATTCCGCGGCCCTGTTGATCGAACACCTGGCCGGCATGACCTTTGAGCAAGTCCTGTTGCATGAACCTGAATCATTGCTCAATGAAACCCTGGCCGCACTCGCGGGCACCTTGCAGTCGGTCTGGGTTGAAACCCACACCAAGGACACCATACAGGCCAATTTCATGCAGCAGTTGGGTAAACGACTGCCGGCGGTTTACGAAATACACCCGGAGTTCGCCCACTCAGAAACCCGGATATGTAATCTGGAGCTGTGCAGCTTTGACCAACTGGTAGCCCAGGCCATCGACTATGAAAAGGACATTGAAGCGCCATTTTCTGTGTATATCCACGGCGACTTCAACATCGACAACATCATCTATGACCCGATAGAAAAGCGCATCAATTTTATCGACCTGCATCGCTCCCGCTATATGGACTATGTGCAGGACATCTCGGTATTCATGGTATCCAATTACCGCCTGCAGATTCTCGACACCACCACCCGGCGTCGAATCATGCAAGTGTCCCTGGACTTTTATCGATTTGCCCACGACTATGCTCGCAAGATTGGGGATAACAGCTTCGAGCTGCGGCTGGCGCTGGGACTGGCCCGCTCTTTTGCCACCTCGACACGATTTATTCTGGACAAATCCCTGGCCCGGGCCATGTTCCTGCGCGCACGCTATCTCATGGAGCGGGTGCTGGCCACCAACCCGAAACAGATCAAACATTTTCGCCTTCCGGTAGAGGAGATATTCATTGACTAGTCCCAGAATCGGCGTTATCGGCATCCCGGGTAAGTGGTCCACAGAAATTCTTGCCGATGCCATCGAGGCGCGCACGGGGTTTCGCCTGGTGGTTGACATGGGCGCGGTCGAGCTCGATCTCGAGCGCGGCAGGCTGTTGTTCAAGAACCAGGAGCACCGGGATCAAGGGCACCAGAAGCATGACTTGTGCCAGCTCGACGGCCTGATCGTCAAGAAAATCAGCCAGACCTACAGCCCCCACACCCTGGATCGCCTGGAGATGCTGCGGGTCGCCGAGCAGGCCGGCGTACAGGTCTTCAGCCCGGCCGAGAACATACTGCGCCTGATCGATCGCCTCAGCTGCACCGTAACCTTGCGCAATGCCAATATTCCCATGCCTCCGACCCGGGTGACCGAGGACCTCGATACCGCCATCAAAGCGGTTGGGGATTTTGGCGCCGCGGTATTCAAACCCCTGTACTCAACCAAGGCCCGGGGCATGTGTGTCATCGGTGCCGACCAATCTGCCCAGCAGCTGCGCCGCGCGGTCAGTGAGTTTCAGTCCGCCAACCCGGTGATGTATATTCAGCAGAAGATGGATCTGCCCGGCCAGGATCTGGGAATGGCCTTCCTGGGTGGGGAATATATCGGCACTTACGCACGGGTTTCCAAAACAGACGCCTGGAATACCACCATCAACAGCGGTGGCCACTACGCCGCCTACGATGCCAGTGATGAACTGATCGAACTGGCCCGGCGGGCACAGGCGCCGTTCAAGATGGCGTTTACCACCGTCGATGTCGCCCTGACCGCAGTGGGACCTATCGTCTTTGAAGTCTCTGCCTTTGGCGGCTTTCGCGGGCTACAAGA
>CBDUUA010000261.1:0-4009 GCA_965370135.1 uncultured Cellvibrionales bacterium | reverse complement strand
AGATACTGATGGACTACTATCAGATCGCCGATAGCTGATAGCCGTCGAAAGCAATCAAAGCTCCCTGTGAGGGGGCTTTTTTTCTTTTTTTTATACGCCTTCTTTTGGCCGAATAAATTCAGCCCTACAGATCAACCGGGTCGAATTCATTCGACCATCTTCCTGGTTACAAGCAATGGAGATAGACGATATGGATGCATTGCAACAGCAACAGCAAAAAATTGAAGCTCAGGTACTGCGTCGACTGCTGGCGCACCTGGATGAGCGCAAGGATGTACAGAATATTGACCTTATGATATTGGCGGGGTTTTGCCGCAATTGTCTTGCCAAATGGTATCGCAGCGCAGCCGAGGAAGAGGGCATAGCGATCAATTACGATGCGGCGCGGGAAATTGTCTACGGTATGCCCTATGACGACTGGAAGGCCCAATACCAGACCGAGGCAACAGCGGAACAATTGTCAGCCTTTGCCGCGGCTGAAAAAGCGCAATAAGCAGACTATAAATAAGCCGGCGTAAGGCAGCTTATTCCCTGGTTTATAGAATGGGGCCGTTAGGCAGGAAACGGTTGTGACTATGCTGCTTTATCCACAGCAGGTCTTGCCGGCCCAGGGCTGCACCGCGCTGCTTCAATAGCCGGTTTAAATAAATCACCGGCGATTTCTCGCCGACGGTGCAGCCGGCGATATTCATTTCAGCGATGGCCAGGGCTTTCATTAGCTGTATCAGCTCATCGCTGCTCATATCGCTTGCGGCCTGTAGCCAACTGTCGCGCCGGGCATGCATGACACGGGCCAGCCATTGTTGCTCGCTGTCGTCAAGGAGATTCGCCAGTTCCAGCAATTGTCCCTGATGACTGAAAGCGATAAGCGCATCCAGTTTTGCCACGTCAATTGCGGTTTGCTCGCTGCTATCACTACTCTCACTACGCGCACTACTACTATCGGGTTGCCACTCGCCTATGGACATATGAGTTTCCTGTTCTTGAGGTAAAGGTGGAGGTAAAGGTGGAGCCAAGGGGAAAAAAGTAGGAATGCCAGCCCGAATGATGCCTGTGCTTGAGTGAATCTGTAGCGGTCAAATTCGACCCAGACTTTCCGGTACAGTTGTAGGGCTGAATTTATTCGGCCAACCGTCTTTTCCCCTACAGGTTGTTGATTGCTCATTCGGCCAATAGCTATTCTATGTATTGGCCTGCTTTTTACCGCATAATCCCCGCCCATGTCCATACTGCAAAAAATATTTAGCGCCCCCTGGGTGGTTTTTCTGGTACTCGGAGGTCTGGCTTACGCCATTTACCCAAATAGTGTCGAGCAGCCGCTGATCCATGTGACCCGCGGCCAGCTCGATTCCTATCTCGATAGCTATCTCAGGCAATTCCCGGTGCCGGATTCGCCCGAGTTGCAACAGCGCCTGCTCGATCAGCTGATTGCTGAAGAGGTGCTGTTACAACAGGCCTTGTCCATGGACTATCAATACTTGCCGGTGGTGCAGAATCGCCTGAAAAAACTCGGCGGCTTTCTGGAGGAAGATAGCGCAGAACCTGCCGCCGATGAGGTGCTGATTGCGCGGGCTGTCGATATCGGCCTGTTGGAATCGGACCCGGTGATTCGTCGTTACCTGGTCAGCGTGATGGAGCGGGCGCTGGTGGCTGCGGTTGCCATTGACATCAGCGAGCAGGAAATCGAGGCTTACTATCAGCAACATGTGGACGAGTTTGTGCAGCCGCCCCGACTCGATATGACCCACGTATATTTTCGCGAAGATGCCGGTCGCACTCGGGAATACGCGGCCGCCGTGGGGCAGGGGCTGGCCGCCCCGGTAGCGCCTGATCTCGATCAGGTTCTCAGCGCGGGGGATGTGTTCTACAGCGGGCATCAATTCGCCGGCAACAATGAAGTCCAACTGGCCTCTATTTTTGGTGTGGATTTTGCCCGCGATGTGTTTCGGGCGCAGGCCGGCCAGTGGTCACAGCCGCTGCGCTCGGCATACGGCTGGCATCTGGTCTGGCCGCAGAATATCCAGCCGTCGGTGACGCCGCCGCAGGCCCAGGTGCGGGATAAAATCCTGTCGCGTATCAGACTGGACAAGGAGAAACTGGTGCTCGAGGAGCAGCTTGAAAAGCTCAAGCTGCGCTACCAGATCGTGGTCGATGTCGAAAGCACCCCGGGGGCGGCACCATGATCGGCGGCACACATTGCTGTCATCCGGCCGGTTATGCTGGTTTTAAGCTCGCGGCCCTGGCGAGGATTGCCTGCACCCTCGCACTGTTGCTTGGCACACTCAGCTATGGCCACATCGTGTCAGCCCACGCCATGGCGCCCTCGCTGTTACAGCTGCGCGCCGGCGATGACGGTGTGGTTAACGTGACGTGGAAAACACCGCTGAAACAGGTGGCGGGCAGTCAGTTGAAACCTTCCCTGCCCGCCCACTGCCAGCCGTTAGAGCAGGGCAGCCATAGCAAGGAGGGCACCGCCATGATCTACCGCTGGCAGCTGGATTGCGGCTCCCGGGGGCTGGTCGGCAGCACGGTTCGGGTCACCGGTATTGCCAGCAGCCGGGCCGACGTATTGCTACGCATTACGCTGGCGGACGGCAGAACCCTGCATCAGGTGCTGCGGCCGGCCCAAGACCGTTATGTCATCGCTCAGAAGCAGCCCTGGTATCGCATTTTCGGCAGCTATATGTTGATGGGGATTGAACACCTGATAGGCGGGCTCGATCACGTGCTGTTTGTGATCGCCCTGTTTATGTTGGTGGGCCTGCAACGCTCCCTGATCTGGACCGTGACCATGTTCACTCTCGGGCACAGTATCACCTTGAGCCTGGCGGTGTTGAATGTGATTCGTTTTTCCCAGGGCTCGGCCGAGATATTGATAGCCTTGAGCATCATCGTGGCCTTCACCGAAGTGTTGCGCCACCCCAACCACGACCTGTCGCGATGGAAGGTCTACCTGATGGCAGTCGTATTTGGCTTGTTGCACGGTCTCGGTTTTGCCGGCGCCCTACAGGAGGTCGGCTTGCCCGCCGGGGATATCCCGCTGGCACTGCTCGCCTTTAATGTCGGCATCGAGTTTGGCCAGCTAGCGCTGATTGGCGTGCTCTGCCTGCTTACCCTGGCGATGGTGCGGTGGGGCTTGAGCTGGCGCGGCTTGTGGCAGCAGATTCCCGTCTATAGCGCCGGCATCCTCGCGGGGTTTTGGTTTTGGCAACGGCTGATGGGCTAAACTTGTAGGGTCGAATTTATTCGACCACCATTATTATTCGCCTATAATCCTCCCCCAATGCCCGATAACAACGATATTCCGGCGAGTTTCCGCCAAACGCTGGCGGAGGTGCGCAATTGCACGCTATGCGAGGCCCAACTGCCGCTGGGCCCGCGCCCCGTGCTCATCGCCAACCCCAGGGCGCGGCTATTGATCATCGGCCAGGCGCCGGGCACCCGGGTGCATAAAACCGGAATTCCGTGGAATGACCCCAGTGGCGATCGCCTGCGGCAATGGCTGGGGCTCAGTCGTGAACAGTTCTACGATGAGCGGCGTGTTGCCATTGTTCCCATGGGTTTGTGTTACCCGGGCAGGGGCAAGTCCGGGGATTTACCGCCGCGGCCGGAGTGCGCGCCGCAATGGCACCCACGCATCTTCAGCGCGTTACCCAATATCCAGCTGACCTTGCTGATCGGCCAATACGCCCAGCGCTACTATCTCGATCGCCGCCACAAAAACCTGACCGAGCGGGTAAAGGCCTGGCGTGAATACGGTCCCGAGCGCATACCGCTGGTGCATCCATCCCCGAGAAACCGGCATTGGCTGCAGACCAACCCCTGGTTCGAACTCGAGTTGGTTCCACATCTTCAGCAACGGGTGGGGGAATTGCTGGCTTGTCCTGAAAACTAGCGATAGCAGATATCGACAATCACATAGGCTTTGTCGCCGGTTGGCGTGGCGACCACAAGCTCGTCATCCAGGCTTTTACCCAGCAGCGCCCTGGCCATGGGTGAGTCCATGCTG
>CBDUUA010000260.1:0-4024 GCA_965370135.1 uncultured Cellvibrionales bacterium | reverse complement strand
ATCAATACCACCTTGTATGTTCTGCCCATGCACAATGCGGTGCGGGTGGCCAAGGAAATTGCCACCATGGATGTTCTTTCCGGTGGCCGTATGAGCGTCACCGTGGGCGTCGGTGGCCGTGAAAAAGACTACCAGGCCGTGGGCGCGAGTTTTAAGGGCCGCTTCCAGCGCATGGATCGACAAGTTGCCACGCTGCGCAGTATCTGGGCCGGGGAGCCGCCCTTCGAAGGTGCTGACCCGGTGGGACCACCCCCCCTGCAACCGGGTGGGCCGCCGATACTCGCCGGGGTGATGGGACCGAAGAGTATGGCACGCTGCTCTCGCTGGGCGGACGGTATCTACGCCTGGTCCGGCAACGGAGAACAACATGAGATTGAGCATTTTTTCAGGTTGGCGGATTCGGCCTGGAGCGAGTCGGAGCGCGATAGTAAACCCTATCGTCTCGGGGGTTTTTGGTTCAGCCTGGCGGATGATGCCCCGGCGAGACTGCGTCAATACGTCTACGACTACCTGGCTATTATGGGCGATGACATCGCCACGATGATGGCGGATATGGTGACGCGCAATAGCCCGGATGCGGTCAGGGCGGCGCTGGACAATATGGAAGCAGCAGGTTGTGAGGAGGTTTTCCTGGTGCCGGCAACTGCCGACCTGCAAGAGATCGACCGGCTCGAGGACATTCTGGCCAGTCGTTAGCATGCCGCCAACCATGAAAAAATCGATCACTATGCAAAACACAAGGACTCTGGCACAGAGAGGCCAGCTGCTAAAACGGGCATCCTATGCATCGGTGCTGACTGCGCTGCTGTTGATCCTGGTTAAGTTGGCGGCCTGGCTGATGACGGGTTCGATCAGTATGCTGGCGTCGCTGGTTGATTCCCTGATGGACAGTATCGCCTCGCTGATCAATCTTTTCGCCATCCGCTATTCACTGCAGCCGGCGGATACTGAACATCGCTTTGGTCACGGCAAGGCCGAACCCCTGGCGGGCCTGGCGCAGGCGGGCTTTATTTGCGGCTCGGCCGGTTTCCTGGTGCTTCATGCGGTCGATCGTCTGCGTCATCCCTATGAAATACAGTCCCTCGGCGTCGGCATCGGCGTGATGGTTTTTGCCATCACTCTGACCCTGGTGCTACTGCTATACCAGCGCTATGTGATCAAGCAGACCGGTTCCACCGCCATTGGCGCCGATGCGCTCCACTATGCGTCGGACCTATTGGCCAATGCCAGTGTCATCCTGGCTTTGCTGCTGGCCTCTATGGGCTGGAGTTGGGCAGACCCGGTATTTGCCATGGCGGTGGCGATCTATATTGGCTATAGCGCCTTGCGCATTGGCTACCAGTCGGTACAGCAGTTGATGGATCGAGAGTTGCCCTGCGAGGTGCAGCAGCAAATTGTTGCCATCGCCAGTCGCAGTCCCGAGGTGCACGGCGTGCACGCACTGCGCACGCGCCAATCGGGTCAGGCCTCGTTTATACAGTTACACCTGGAATTGGATGATGAACTGCCCCTGATTCGCGCCCACGCCATTGCCGACCAGGTTGAGGCGGACATCTGCGCCGCGCTGCCCGGTGCGCAGGTGATCGTGCACCAGGATCCCGCCAGTCTGGGGGGGCAGCATCGGAATGAGTCAGGACTGGCTTAATAATCTGCGGCGTTTGTGCAGTAGCACGACGTCATCGCCAAACCATTCGAGCTCGGCATCGAGCTTTTCCGCTAACCATAACAGGGTGTCGCGGCTGTAAAAGGCAATGTGGGTCGGGTCGCGGATGTAGTGCCAATTGGCAAAGCGCCGGCGGTCGATAAGCTGTTTGGTCATCAGTCCCAGAATGCCGCCGGGTTGTAGTATTTGCCACAGCATCTGCAGGATCGGCCAGGGCTGCCCCAGGTGTTCAATGACTTCGGTGGCAGTAATGAAATCATACTGTCTGTTAAGCACACTGCTATCGAGCACGCTGCTATCGGGGTAGTAGTAGAGGTCGTATAGCTGCACGCTAAAGCCGGCCTGTTGCAGTATGTCAGCGAGGGCGGGTCCCGGGCCGCAGCCAAAATCCAGGCCGCGGCTGGCGGGCTCCAGCTTTTCAATCAGTGGCTGTGCCAGGCGCTGCAAAAACATCCGGTAGCCTGGGTCGCCGACCGCATTGCGGTGTTTATCGTACTCGGCTTTTTCTGCTGCGGAGCTGAGGTGGTAGTCACTGGGTACAAAAACCAGCCGGCACTGTCGGCATTGCCGGTAGGGCCTGGCGCGATCGCGATGATAGGCAGCGGTATCGCTACATTGGCACAGTGGGCATGGCATCTCAGCAATAAAACGCCGGGGGAGTAGTGTCTTCGGGAAACGTCATACGGCGGGTGCCTGCAAATTCAATCTGATCAATACGCTATTGTCCCCGTTGTAACCCCCGGCGTCTACTTCGTTACCTTGCCTCGAGTGTTACAATTGGTGACATCAGTACCCTGGAGCGAAGACCATGTCCCGGCAGTCTTTTAATAAGTGGCTGGATACGCTGGCCGGCATAGCATCAGCGCATCGCTGGCGCTATCTGGTGGCACTGTCGGGCAGTCGCGAATGGAGTCTGGCCCTGTGTGAGGCCAGCCCCATGCTGTGTGGTAGCGATACCCTGTGGGTCAGCGATCCGCCCCCCGAGGGTCAATGGGGTATTGCGCCGGCCAGTGCCCGGTCACTGCTGGGCTCGGAGACTGGCCATATTGTCTACGATGCGTGGTCGGGTTTTCACCCCAATGGTTTTGGCGCCCTGGCGGGTACCCTGCGCGCCGGCGGCTTGCTGGTGTTGTTGGCGCCGCCACTGTCCCGGTGGGGGCAGTACCGGGATCCGGATTGCCGGCGGTTGGCAGTGGCGGGTTTTGAATGTCGGCCGCGGTGTTACTTTCTTGAACACCTGGCCCACACCTTGCGACAGGGCCCGCAGGTCATGCTGTTTAGCGAAGATGCCGGCTTGCCCGAATTGCCGGCCATGCCTGCGTCCGCCATCCCTGTCGAGCCCCGGGTCGCCGGTAACTGTCGAACCCGCGACCAGGCCGACGCGGTGGCCGCAATCGAGCATGTGCTCGGTGGTCATCGCGACCGGCCGCTGGTATTGACCGCCGACAGGGGCCGCGGCAAGAGCGCGGCCCTGGGCATTGCCGCGGCCAGACTGCTGGCCGATAGGGTCGATTTTATCCTGGTCACTGCGCCGCTGTGGCGCAATGTGGAAACCCTGTTCAAGCATGCGCGGACACTGCTTGCCGGCGCCGAGCAGCAGGGGCAGGCCCTGGTCTGGCGGGGCCGCCGCATCCAGTACCTGCCCCCCGATGAATTGCTCCGCAGCACACCGCCGACCCGGCTACTGTTGGTGGATGAAGCCGCCGCCATTCCCACACCCCTGCTGAGCCGAATGCTGGATCACTATCATCGCCTGGTATTCACCACCACCGTGCATGGTTACGAGGGCACCGGGCGGGGGTTTGCCGTCCGCTTCCAGCGGGAGCTGAATCGACGTCGGCCGCACTGGCAGCATCAGAGACTGGTGGAGCCGGTGCGCTGGGCAGAGCACGATCCTCTCGAGCAAACCGTGGGTCGTCTGTTATGGCTCAATGCCGAGGCAGCGCCGGATGAGCAGTTGCAGGACATCGACCTCGATGGCGCCACCACAGATGGCGCTATCACTATCGAGATGATCGAGCGGCGAGCATTGCTGGAGCAGCCGCCGTTGATGTCCCAGCTGGTTGGCTTGTTAACCACGGCGCATTACCGCACGACGCCGGACGATATCCGCCTGCTGCTGGACGCGCCCAATATGGCGCTGCTGCTGGCGCGCAGGGGCGAGATACTTGCCGGGGTGATATTGATCGCCCGGGAGGGTGGTCTGGATGCGGCCCTGATAGCGGTCATTCGCCAGGGTCGGCGGCGGCCCCGGGGCCATTTGTTGCCGCAAATCCTGTGGGCGCAAACCGGTTGCGAGCAGTTGCTTGGCCGACGGGGCTGGCGCGTTGTCCGGATTGCGGTGCATCCGGCTATTCAGCG
>CBDUUA010000259.1:0-4065 GCA_965370135.1 uncultured Cellvibrionales bacterium | reverse complement strand
GTATCCAGATAGCCGCTGACTCGCCTGAACACGTCCTCTGCGCTGATCACTTTGAGGCACTGGTTGTCGGTACAACTGGTTTTGCGATGATTCTGGGCGCTGACACAGGGTGAACAGGCCAGTCCCGCATAGATCGGCTCGCTGTTGCCGAGTGAGCTATAGAGAATCGGCGTTTCCGGGCCAAAGATGACAAAGGTCTTGAGCGCAGTAACCGAGGCAAAATGCGGCGGCCCGGAGTCGTTGCTCAACATGGCAGCGGCAATGCTATACAGCGGCACCAACTCTTCGAACAGGAAGTAACCGGCGCTATTAATGCAGCGCTCGCTCGCTACCGCATTGCAGATATCAGCCCCCTGTTGCTTTTCTTTCGGCGCGCCGGTCATCACCACCAGCACGTCGGAATGCTTCTCCAGCACCTGCACAAGCACATCGGCAAACCGCTCTGGCATCCAGCGCCGCTGGGGCAATAAGTCGCTGGCATTGGCATTGACCAGCAGCAGGCGGTGTCGCGACTGATCGTAGTCCGGGTAGATCTCCTTCATGCGGGATTGAATCAGCACCTGCTGCTGTTCAGTGACCTCTGCCCGGGCAAGCTGCACATCCTCAATGCGGATCATCTGCTTGTTATAGGGCGGCTCCGGTTGCGGCTGCAACAGCGCCACGATCAGGGACATGAAATTCCTGGAGACATGAACATGGGGATTATAGGTCACCGGGTGGGTGAGAAAATTACCCCGATAGAGACCTTCTTCGTGACCCCGGTGAAAGCCGGTTCGGTTAGCGGCGCCGCTCATTGCCGTGAGAATGGAGGTCGCCCGCGAGAATAACTCCAGGTCGATCACGGTATCGATACGACGCTGGCGACACCACCAGAGAAACCCGAACACATCGCTAATAAAGGTCAGCAGGTTTTCGTCGCGGATATTATAGATATTGTGCTCCGGCACGGTTTTCAATAGTGACAGGCTGATGGCATTGTTTTTGAAGATGACAAAAAACAGCTCGGCGCCAGCCTCATCACGCAGTTTGCGCATGGCCGGATCGGCAATAATAGCGCTGCCCATCTCGGACAACTCGATAAACAGTGCATTTTTTATCGGCACGTTTTTCCTGGGTACAACCCAGGACACAAGCCAGTAAACAAGCCCCAATACAAAGCTGATAGGCACCCCTGCATAGCGGTCAATGGCTCGCATGGTATCTACATTCATGACAAATCCTTCCCCGGTTGTTGCCGAAAAATCACAAATCGCGCACCGATAAAATTAAACACCATTCCGGCGCCCACTCCGGCGACCAGCGCCAGTTGATTGTATTGCGCAAAAAAATCGACGTTATTGGTCAATAAAGTAAACGTTCCCCAGTTTGGGAAAAAGCTCACCAGGCACATCAGCAGGTATTTACTCCATTGGGCGGCGTGGCCGTCTTTATCGGCGCTGGCAAAAGTAAAGGATCTGTTGAGAAACCAGTTCCAGGTCGCCGCCACCCAGTAGGCGATGCCCCTGGCCAACTCTGCAGCCAGATCCATTGCATTGTGCAAACCGGTAAAAACACTGATGTCGACGAGAAAGCCACTGGCGCCAACCAGGCCAAATTTGACAAAAGAGACCACCAACTCATTGCGACTCAGGCCCTTGATGCGAAGACCGAGACGAAAGCGGCGATAGGTGGTTTCGACCAGGCGAAAAATACACAGTAGCAATGCCACTGTGGCCACCAGGTACTCGACGGCATTGACACCGGCATACTCGTCAAACCGCGTGTGATTCTGGTACAGGGCCAGACTGACGACGATCGCAAAGAGATAAATACCGATACGCGCTCGATAGTCCGGCTCGGCAAATACCTTGTCTACCAGCCAAACACTGACCAGCGCCCCGGCAACCCCCAGCCAGGCTCCTGCGGCAACATCGGACGGCCAATGTGCACCCACCACTACCCGGGACAGGGCGACCACGACTGCGGCAAGGACAACCATTGTCCGCAGGGTCCGGGAGGGGGCCTTGAGACAAATAAGCGTGGCCATGGAAGCGGCTGCGGCGCTGTGACCCGAGGGGAAACTGTAGTGCTCCAACTTGGGGCCAATCACATTGACGGCATCCAGCCCCAGCCTGCCCACCGGGCGCAAGCCCAAATTATCCCAAGGCAAATTGTTGAAGCCATACTTGGCTAGTTGCACCAGCAGGCCTACCAGGATCACCGTGATAAATACCGAGGCCAGGTTGCGCGACAAGCGTGAAAAAATAGCGATGCCGATGCCCGTCGCCAACAAGCCGTCACCGAGATTGGTGACGTTGGCCCAAAACACGGCAGCGCGGGGTGTGCCGAGACTATTGAGTGCCACAAAAAGCCCATGATTCAGGTCTGCGCTCAATAACAGTATCGCCATGAGCACCAGCAGCAAGCCCATGGCAATACGATATCCGGGAGTCACAATTGAATGCATTTACTTTTAATCCTGAATCTAAGGTGGGTTCCATGGGTACTTCAGATGCGCCAATGATATACTAAAGCATTGCGACACAACACCAAAAAAGCCTATGCGGACAACCACTTACAAAGCTGCTGCCATACTGGTTGCGGCGACCATTGCGCTGGTACATCTACTGATTGCAGCCACCGTGGATTTGAGTGTGGATGAGGCTCACTACGGCCTGTATGCGCGTTTCCTGGATTGGAGTTACTTTGACCATCCACCGATGGTGGGTTGGCTATTGTGGTTACTAACCCCGCTCGGACTGAATGAATTCACGCTGCGCCTGCCCTCCGCAAGTATTTACCTGCTTTGTAGCACCCTGATCTATCACCTTGCCGCCAACAAATTGGCCGGTGGCTCCCCCTTGAAAGGCCTGTTGGCGCTAGTACTTTTTTCGATCACGCCCATGGTACAGCTACTGGGGTTTGGGCTGGTACCGGAATTCCCCCTACTGCTGTGGGCTCTGCTGATTGCGCTACTGGTCAATCATCTGCACAGTGAGAGTGAACTTAAATACTGGCTCGGCCTGGGCCTGTTGTTTGGCCTGGCCGGCTTGACCAAGTACACCGCCGTGCTGCTCGTGGTAGGTGTTGCTTGCTATTGGTTGCTGCAGGGACAACTTCACACCATGCTGAAGCAGGCCCGCCTCTACATGGCCGTCGCTGTGACCGTGGCAGTGGTGAGCCCGGTATTCATCTGGAACTATCACCACGATTGGGCTTCGTTCGACTATCAACTGAACCATGCGGCGGGGGGAGAATGGGAAATAGGGGAGGCTTTCAAAGCGCTGGCGGTGCAATTGATTACCTACTCCCCGGTGCTGCTTGTCGGCGGCATGGTCGCGCTAAAAAACATCTGCCATGCCGGCATGGGAGGCTTGTTGGCCTGCCTGGCGAGCCCGGTGTTGCTGTTTGTCCTTATTAGCTCCGGCAATGGATATTCATTGCCTCACTGGTCGCTGCTGGGGTGGTCGCTGCTGGCGCCCGCCGTCAGCCACTGGTTGATCGATAACTGGCAGCGCCCATCCATACGCCGCCTGGCCTATATCGGTAACGGATTTGCACTGACGCTGTCGGTGCTGATACTGATCATCCTGGCATTCAAGCCACTCGGCGCCCTCCCCTGGGCGGCCGTGGCGCTGCGGGATTTGAGCGGCTGGAAACAAGCCGCGGCTATTGCCTCGGGACTGCGCGAGGATCTCGCACCCGACAACGGTGTCATCCTGGTCAGCAACTGGTCCCAGGCCAGCCGCATTGCCTGGTATGCCTGGCCCCGCACTGTCCAGGTGCTGGACAATCGACCCGGCCAATTCGTCTATTGGTACGGGGCGCCCGACAAGCTTACCCAGGGGGTGCTAATTCGGGATAATATCGACGATGATGAAGACCCGGCCGCGCCCTATATCAAAATGGGCTTGCAGTGCAACTACCTGCAGCACTATGCCGACACCGAAGACGGCGTCGTCATCAATCACTTTTATTTTTATTTTTGCAATTCAGCGACGCTTGATGCCCGGGCAATTTGACTATCCACGGGCAAGCCGAACTCACTGCGATGACAACCATTGATGATAACCATTGATGACAACC
>CBDUUA010000258.1:0-4081 GCA_965370135.1 uncultured Cellvibrionales bacterium | reverse complement strand
TTTCGCTGGGGCAGGGCGTCGGGACTGGGCAGCAACTGGTCGTCATAGAGCAATTGTGCCAGTTGATCCTGTACCCAGCGCGCAGAATCCGGGCTCGATGTCGCCAGCTCGGCAAAACGGATGCCGGCCTTGTCTGCGACTAAATCGGCCAGGCTGAAGCCGGAGCTGGACTGGCTGTCGTTGAGTTCTTTTTGCATGCCTATGAGGTCGGCAAGCTGGTCGCCGGCAAAAAGAGAAATCAGGGCCGCAGAGAGGAAATGGCTGGCCAGGTCACGCCTGCGATGCAAGGTTAGGGCCATGGGCTGGCTGGGAGAGCCAAAGCGATCATCGAGGCCCATAAGCTGCAACACCGTGGGATCGGCGGTATACATTGCCAGGCTAAGCAGCGCCGCGCTGTTTTCCACTACCGGGTCATGGCCCTGCAAGCTTCGCTGTCGCGCCAGTTCGTAGGCAGGCCCCAGCATCCCGGTAAGGGAATAGCGACGGGAGCCCACTTTTTGGCTGATCGGCTCCAGGTGGGATAAATACAGCTCGACGGTGTCGGTATCGATTTGCCCCGGCAACAGTTTTTTCTGTCGCGAGGCAACGCCCTCGATAACGGACTGGGTAATCCGGTAGACAATGCTCAGTTGCCGATCTGCGATGGTGATCTGCTCGATGGTCTCCCAGGTGTCGCGGTAGCTACTGAGACGCTGGTCACTGTATAGGAGCTCCATGGCCCGGGTTTCAAGCCATTGCAGCAAGCCCGCGGGCACCGACAGGTAGCCCAATCGCAGTTCGGTGATATGGGGTTCGCCATCGGCTTCCAGCCTGGCCTGGTAGCTGACAAAGCGCCGACCGATATCCAGGGGTAGTTGCAGGTTGCCGATCATCGTCGCGTAGTCCTCGTCCAGTTTGAAAACTGCACCATCGAGGATGGCTGTGTTTGCGGTTTGTAGCGCAAAGGTAATAGCGGTGTTGATGTCTTTCTCACCAAAGCGCAAGGTGACCCGGCCCTCCGGGTCGGCCTGGCTGATCTGCTGGGCCACCAGGCGCTGTACCCTGACCAGATCCTGTTGTTCGAGATGATCCGCCGGCAGCGCCATCGGCTTGTCGGTAAGCACCAGGAAATAAAACGCCAGCGGGCATAGCAGCAGCGTTATCAGCCCGCACAGAAAAAGCAGTTTTAGCAATCGAGCCATAGGGTTTTGTCTCCCATCGATACAAGCTTGTCGGAGTAGTAGTTTATGACCACACCGAAAGTGGCGCTTCGTTCAAGGCGGCAAGTTGTTCGCGCAGTTCGAGGATGTGATCCGGCCAGTATCGGGGCGTATCAAACCAGGTGAAAGCGCGGGGAAAGGCCGGATCGCTCCAGCGCCTGCCGACCCAGGCGGCCTGATGCACAATGCGATAGGTGCGCAAGATCTCAATCCAGCCCAGTTCTGCGGTATTGAAATCATTAAACTCATTATAGCCTTCACTGATCTCGGTGAGTTGGCGCTCCTGCTCCGCTCGCGTGCCCCATAGCAGCATCCATATATCCTGGATGGCCGGGCCGTTGATACAGTCATCGAAATCCACGAACCAGGGCTTGTCATCGCGCCAGAGGATATTGCCCGCGTGGCAATCGCCATGGAGCCTGAAGAACGATGATTCGGGCAGCTCCCCCAGACGGCGTCGCAAGGTGGCCAGCACATCGTTTGCCAGACTCTGGTGGGCTTCGAGCAGGCCCTCGGGAATAAATTGGTTTTGTAAAAACTCGAAATCCACTTGCATTTGTGTGGCTACATCCAGGGTATTGCGATACTCAAACTGGCGTATGGCCCCAATCCCATGAATGCGACCCAGATGCTGTCCCATGCGATATAACACATCCATATCATCGACATTGATCGGGTGGCCGCCGCGGCGGGGATAGGCGGTAAAGCGATAGCCCTGGTACTCGTGCAGGGATTGCCCTCCCGGAGAGAGGGGGGCGACTACCGGTAAATCCGCATCGACCAACTCCTGGGAAAAGCGATGTTCCTCGAGGATCTGCGCGTCAGTCCAGCGATTGGGACGGTAAAACTTGATAATTACCGGTTCCGCCTCTTCCAGGCCCAGTTGGTACACCCGGTTTTCAAAGCTGTTGAGGGCGAGTACCCGGTAGTCGGATATCATGCCGATGCTTTCCGCCGCGTCGATAACCGTGTCCGGGCTGAGTCGGTAATAGGGTTGCTCATCGTGTTTAGTCTTTGCTGTAGTCACTTAGCAGTGCCACTCCTTTAATTTGTGCGTAGACGGTGTCGCCTGGGCCCAGTGCCAGTCTGGACAGCGACTTGCGGGTAATCAAGGCCAGAATACAGTGCCGGCCCAGCTTGAGCCTTAGCAGTGCATGACAGTTCCCCCGTTGCTGCCAGCTTTCGACTTGAACCGGCAGGATATTCAATATACTGCTGTCTGTCGCCGGTGTCTTCGACAGGCTGACAGCCTCCGCCGGTATCCGCAACCTTACTTGCGCGCCGATATCCGATTGAGTTTGTTTCAATACCAGGAATCTATCATCGTCAATCGCTACCCGGCTGAGACCGTAGCCCTCATCGTGATCACTGATCACCCCATGAATAACGGCGGCGGTGCCGATGTGCTGGGTCAGGGGGGAATCCAGCGATGTGGAGAGGGCCTCGATAGTGCCCTGGGTCTGGACCCGCCCCTGCTTGAGTAGCACCACGTAGTCGGCCAGGCGCATCACCTCATCCAGGTTGTGACTGACGTAGACCACCGGGATGGCTAGCCGGCGGTGCAAGGCTTCCAGCAAGGTCATGGCTTGTTCCCGGTTGTCCATGTCCAGTCCGCTCAGGGGCTCATCCAGCAGCAGTAGCTGGGGCGCGCTGAGCAGCGCTCGGGCGATAGCCACGCGCTGTTGTTCACCGCCGGATAGTTGTTGCGGTTTGCGCCCCAGTAGATCATTGATATGCAGCCATTGGCAGACTTCTTCAATGCCCGGGCCCTGCTGGTTAAAGCGGCGTAGGAAAGCAAATTTCAGGTTGTCGAGCACTCGCAGGTGGGGGAACAGCCTGCCGTCCTGGAACACGTAGCCGATGCCGCGCTGTTCTGGCGCTACAAACTGCTGCTGATGTTGCCAGTACTGTTGGTTGAGGCTAATTGTGCTGTCGTTCCCGGCTCGCTCCAGGCCGGCCAGGATTCGCAGCAGAGTGGTTTTGCCGCAGCCAGAAGGGCCATAGATTGCGGTTACGCCCCTGGCGGGAAGCTCCAGTCGGGTCTGCAGCGACCAATCCTGGCGCGCAAAGTTGATGTTTGCGACCAGCGTCATGGTCGTCCAGAGCTGCCGATGGCAGAGCCCTGGGTGCTGTAGATGATGACCAGCAACAGTAGCGATGCGGCCACCAGGCTCAAGGCAATATTGTGGGCGGCGGCATAGTTCAGTAATTCGACCTGATCATAGAGGGCGATGGACAATACCTGGGTTTTGCCGGGAATGTTGCCGCCTATCATCAACACGATGCCAAATTCGCCCACCGTGTGGGCAAAGCCAAGACTGGCGGCGGCCAGCAGTCCCCGCCGGGAAAGTGGCAGCACAATGTGGCGCATGCGATCCCAGCGATGGGCGCCCATGGTGCTACCGGCCTCCAGCAGGCCGTCGGGAATGGCGTTGAACGCTGCCTGCAGCGGCTGCACCACGAAGGGCAGGGAGTAGATGACAGAACCTATCACCAGCGCGGAAAAGCTGAAAGACAGCTGTGAGCCGGTGACAGCTTGCCACATCTGGCCGAGGCCGGTCTGGGGTGCAAATGCCAGCAGTAGATAAAAGCCAATAACGGTAGGTGGCAGCACCAGCGGCAATGCGATCAGGGCTTCCACCAGCGGCTTGATGCGTCGACGGCTGCGCGATAGCCACCAGGCGAGGGGTGCACCCAGCAGCAACAGTACCAGCGTAGAGCAGCTGGCCAGTTTCAGGGTCAACCAGGTGGCGGCGAAGACAGGGTCCTGGTTCATGAGGGCACTCCATAGCCATCCTCTCGCAGCACTGTGGCACTGGCCTCGCTACGCAAAAAGCGCAAAAAGCTCGCCGCCCGGGTACTGTGTTTCGATTTGCGCAGTA
>CBDUUA010000257.1:0-4084 GCA_965370135.1 uncultured Cellvibrionales bacterium | reverse complement strand
CCGCCCTGGTTGCCGGCATCGAAACTGTAGGTTATGAAGGCGTCCAGCAAGCGCACGCGCTTGCCGTTCTCGTCAATAGTGCCCTGGGGGAAATCCCCCTGTTTGACGCTGCCGCCGACCGGAAACCCGTTGTTATAAGTCAGGTAGTTGGCATCGCTGATATCGGTCGACTGGTCGACGTAGACATAGTCGTACATGGCATCGCCGCGGACAAAGAACGAGAAATTATTATAAATGCCGCCCACTTCCAGAATGATACTGCCACGGCTCGATACCAGGCCCGGGTCAAAGTTGTTATTGCCGTCGTTGGCATTGAAAACACTCGGATCCTCACTGTTGTCATAACTGAGCAGGGGATCCCTGCCCTCAGTGCGCCACTGGGCGCCATACGCCAGGGTAGTATCGACACTGAAGTTAAAGCCGTTATCGAAATCCCACTGCACTGCGTAGGCGGGTGTAGATAAGACACAGACTGCCAGCAAGGCAGACCCCCGTGCCGCTAAAAATGCTGATTTGTGTAGGTGCTTCATGACGTACCCCCATCAGATAAACTCGCAATTGTGTCTGTTTATTCAGACTCTTATTTCAGAGGCGCTGGCATCAATCGGCCCTGCCGACTGCTGCTGTCGCAATTTCTCTGGCTTTATCAAAAGATAGGCCAATCCGGGCAATAACCACAGCGCGCCCACCATATTCCAAAGGAACATAAAGGTCAGCAACTTGCCCATATCGGCCTGGAACTTGATCGGCGACCAAATCCAGGTAATAACCCCCACACCCAGTGCAATACCGGTGAACGCCACCGCACGGCCGGTGGTGGACAGTGTCATGTAGTAGGCCTCCTGCATTTCCAGGCCTTGCTTCAGGTAGTACACGAGGCGGTTATAGATATAGATGCCATAGTCGACGCCAACGCCGACACCCAGTGCTACCACCGGCAGCGTGGCCACCTTGATGCCAATGCCCAGTTGCGCCATCAAGGCCTGGCACAGAGCCGAGGTCAGGCCGAGGGGAACGATAATACAAATGACCGCAACCCCGCTGCGGAAGCTGAGAAATACCAGCGCCGCCACCACTGTGTAAACCAGTATCAGGATTTGCTGCTGGGCCACCGCGATCTCTTCGTTAGTGGCCGCTTCAATACCGGCATTACCCGCCGCCAGCTGGAATTTCACCTGCTCATTTTCGTTCTGCGCGGCAAAGTCCTTTACTGCAGCCACCACCACCTCAAGGGTTTCCGCCTTGTGGTCATTGAGATAAACAGCGACCATGGCGAGGCTGCAATCCAGGTTCATCAAGCCGCGGGGCACACGAGCCGACGCACCATCCAGGGATCGCTGGTTGCGGGACAGGGTCTGCCAGCGCGGATTGCCCTCGTTGAGTCCCATCGAGGTGCGGGATATCACATCGGCCATGGAGATAACCGATTGCACGCCGGGCACATTCTGCATAGTCCAATCGAATTTATCGATCAGCGTGACATTCTCGTAGAGACCGCAGCCCTCCACCGGCGTCTCCACCATCACCACCAGAATATCGGTGCTGACCGCGTAGTTTTCGGTAATAAAGGCATTGTCGAGATTGTAGCGGGAGTCCGGGCGCAATTCCGGAGCGCCGGCGTCGAGATCGCCGATCTTCATCTGCTGGCCGCCGACAATGCCGATGCCATAACCGACCGTGGCCAGCATCACAGAAACCACCGCTACCTTGCGCGTGGCGCAACGCGAAACCAGCGACCATAGTTTATGGCGATGATTCGGGTCGAGCTTCATGTGATCGATACCACCCTCGCTGATGCCTATATAGGACATGATGATCGGCAGCAGCACCAGGTTGGTGAATATTATGGCCGCCACGCCGATACTGGCAGCAATGCCCAGCTCCTGTATCACCTGGATGTCGATAATCACCAGGGTGGTGAAACCTATGCCATCGCTGATCAGGGCAGTCATACCCGCGACATAGAGTCCCCTGAACGCCAGCCGGGTCGCCAGCAGCCGATCGCGGGTGTTCTGCATCTGCAGGGCAATCGCATTGATCACCTGCACCCCATGACTGACACCAATGGCGAGAATAAGAAAAGGCACCAGCATCGAGTAGGCGTTGAGCCCATAGCCCAGCAGGTTTAACAAGCCCAATTGCCAGATGACGGCGATAAGGGAGCAGGCCAGGGGCACCGCGGTGGCCCGCAGGTCGCGGGTATAGATAAACAACAAAATGAAGGTTATCACCAGGGTGGCAATGGCGAATAGCACGATGGCGCCAATGCCCTCAAGCAAATCACCGACTATTTTGGGAAAGCCGATAATATGCACGATGATATTATCGTTTTGGTAGCTGTCCCTGACCAGGGATTCCAGGTCGCGGGAAAACTGTAGATAATTGAGGTTTTCGCCGGTGGTGGGATCCCTATCGTAAATCGGCACCTCGATAATGGTCGATTTAAAATCGTTTGCCACCATTCTGCCGATGGTGCCCGAGCGCATCAGGTTGATACGCAGTTGCCTCAGGCCCTCCTCGGAGCCGTCATAATCCGGGGGAATCACCGAGCCGGCCTCAAATCCTTCCTCGGTCACCATAGTCCAGCGTACGTTGGGGCTCCACAGACTCAACAAGCCATTTTTATTGACCCCGGGAATATAGAATATTTCGTCGGCAATTTGCCCGAGGGTGGCGAGGTATTCCTCGGTAAATATGTCCCCCTGCTTTACCGCCACAGAGATTTTCATGCTGGCGCCGCTGGCCCGCAAGTCCCGCATATGGCTATTCATTTTCTGGACAAAGGGGTGTCCCTGGGGAATCAGCTTGGCAAAGCTCGCATCCGGTTGTATATGGTAGGCCTGGTAGCTCAGGAACAGCGTTATCAGGGAAAACAAAAGGATGATCAGCGGGCGCGAGCCGAAAATAAGTTTTTCCGGCAGGCTGGCTGTTTCTACGGCCGGGTAGCGGAGTTTCTCACGGCTCACATCGACGCTCCCTTCAATATCGCGGTCAACAGTATTGCGGTCAACACTCATGGCCGTGACTCCTGGCTGGATGCCGCCTGCGCAGGGCTGCTTTTTATTGTCGATGCGCCGTTCATAACCAGTAGCCTGGATCCTCCTTCACCGCTAAGCATATAGCGGCCATCCGCCATGCGAGCAATGCCGTAGACGCCGGTTCGCCAGGCCTGGGGCATGGCAATGAAACTGTCGCCGTCGTCTATGCTCAGGGTGACGGTGCCGCCGGAACCGACAAAAATCAGGCTGCCGTCAGCGGAGGCTTCACCGCCAAAGAGGCTGGCCCGGGCCTTCGAGTGCAGCTCCGACCAGCTGTCGCCACTATCAGTGGAGCGATACACCGTGCCCCGCAGGCCATAGGCAAAAATACTGTTAGTCTGCGGATTGACCAGCACACCGAAATAGCTGCCTTCATAGCCGGTCGCCAGCGGCTCCCAGCTTTCACCGCAGGTGTTTGAGCGAAACACGGTACCCCATTCAGATGCCAGCAATAGCGTACAGTCGGCGGTGCCGACGACGCCATTGAGGTGAAGCTGATCCGGGTTGTCGACCTTATCGGATCCATCCAGCCACAGGCGTCCACCATTGGTGGTATAGAGCAGGGTGCCATAGGCGCCGGATGCCCAGCCCCGCTGTTCGTCAGCAAACCAGATATCCATGAGTGGCGGGGCGTAGACAACATCGTCGAGGACTGCCCTGGCGGAATCGAGGGTGTATTCTGCCTCCTCGAGTTGCAATAGCAGGTCTTCTTTCTGCGCTTCGGTCTCGACGGTGGTGAGCTGCTGTTTCAGCATCGAGACATATTGTTTAGCTCTACCGGCGCGTTGCTCGTTGATCAGCGCCTGGTCGCTGACCCCGTCGCGCTGTAACTCCCAGTGTACGCCGCCATCGTTAGTAAGCAGGATATTGCCATCGTGACCCACGGCCCAGCCGGTATCCGGGGAAATAAAGAATACCCTGGTCAGCATCACATCGGTGGGCACCCTGGCCTGAACCCAGCTCTCGCCGTTGTCCTGCGAATACAGGATATGGCCACGCTCGCCAACCGCCACCAGTCGAGATCCGGCCAGTGCGACATCCAACAA
>CBDUUA010000256.1:0-4104 GCA_965370135.1 uncultured Cellvibrionales bacterium | reverse complement strand
GCGGGTAAAGGACGCAAAAGAATGATGGTGAATCGACCTGTTATGGGATTTTTAGTACTGCTCATGCTGCTTGCCCTCAACAGCGGCTGCGGTTCCTCGCCGCCCCCCAGTGCCCATTTGCGTCGTATCTCCATGGGTATGTCCCAGCATCAAGTGCTCGAAGAGCTGGGAGAACCGCGGGTAGTTCGCGGCGCTATACAGAACCAATACGATCAAACCATCGAGGTATGGGAGTATCTGTTCGCGCTGCCCGCTGATGATAGCGGCGCTGAAATTGCCGGTAAATCGGCAGTGACGGTACTGTCCCTGGGCATGGGAGCTATGGCCTTCGCTCCCGACACGCGAGTTTACTGGCTCTATTTTCTCAATGGCGCCCTGGCGCGATGGGGCGAGGCCGGGGATTGGGAAAAGGAACCGGAGCGGATCTACAAATTCAATTTCGACCCAAAGCATCAACTCCAGCGATGAGCCCGGGTGGGCTGTCCGCGTAGTTATCGCGCACACCCCAGGAGTGGTCTCTCTGGCCGGTGCCTTTGAACCTGGATTCCGCAGTTGAATGCTTAATTTCGAGTCAAGGCTTTGAATTAGCTAACAAATTTCATCATTATCAATGACCCATACCAAACCGATCATGCCTGGGCACTATTGACCAAGCAGATAAGTATATCGACTTCAGGGACGATGCGCTTTATGCTGCCTATACCTAACGCTGGCATCGACCATGCCAGGGAGGAAGTAGCAATGCATGCGGTGGTGATCGTGGACGGGCTGAGCCTGGAGAATTTCGATGCCGCCGGGGCTTATCGGCATATTCCTTCCAGAACCGGCAACTCGGAAATTGCCCGCCTGATGGGCAGTGGCCGGGGGTTTGGGCATGGCCCTTTCATCCGTTTTCTCGCCAGCGTTGATGCGCAAGCCAAAAAGGAAAACAGCGCACTTACCTGGTTGATGATTTACGACCAGGAGCAACAGCTCCGCGGCAGCCATGGCGAGGATTCAGCGCGAATAAAGACCCTCTTTGACCGCAAGTTTACCGATCACGTGACGTTCATCGGCACCCAGCCGGGCAAGGTTCCCTGGCGCTCGATCATCAATGCGATCGAGCGCACACCGGATGGATTGCCCTCTGCATCAAAGGCCGATTACAGCACACGCTTTCTACTGCTGGGCTTTCCGACTGAGGGTAGAATCCTGGCGCTCGGACAGCTGCTGCACACGATGTTGGGCTGCCCGGAAGTAGCCGTCTGCCCGCACCTGGTCGGCAGTCTCAATCCGGAGGCGCATTTTGCTGCGCTGCAACACGGGTTTCCCGCCGCGGGCATCAAGGTTTTACTCAAGCTGGTGGATGCGGCGCGATTTATTGGTCTCGAGGGCGATGAGCTGGAGCAGTTGGATGGTCCGGGCATGTCGGCCTGCCGTATTGAGCCCCCCGAAGTGCTGGCGCAATTGTCCGCCGAACAGGTGGCCATCATTCAGCGTATCTGTATGCAATGGACCAGCGTGGAGCTGCAGGCCCTGCAGGGTGGATTCAGCGGCAGCCTGTTGCTACTGGCCGCCGGCCAGAAGGGTGAGGCGCGCACCGAGCCCATGGTGATCAAAGTCGATTGCGCTGCACAGATGCAGCGTGAAATCGACGGTTATCACCAGGTTAATAATTATGTCGGCCGGCAGGTGCCAACATTTGGCTACGCCGTCGCCGAGGGAGAGTTGGTCGGCGTCGGCATGGCGCTGGCAGCACTCGATGGTCGGCCCGGGACGCTACAGGACTGCTTTGAGCTCCACACGCGAGGCGCTGCCAGTGAGGCCGGCGCCCAGCATTTCCTGACCCTGCTGGAAAAGTCCCTGGGCCTGCTCACCAACAAGCTGTATCACAATACCCTTAAAATGGCATGGCTGGCGCCCTATCGTGAACTTCGACTGCACACCGAGGAAACACTGCTCTGGTTCGATGAGAATAGAAAAATCCTGCGGTCTTATGCCGAGGAGGATCAAATTACCCTCGGGCAACTCGACTTTTCCCACACGCGGGATCACCTCGCGCAGATTATTACTAACGAAGATATCGTTGAGACGGAGGTCTGCCTGGTTCACGGCGACCTCAATTTCAAAAATATCCTGTTTGATGATGCCAATAATATCTGGTTTATCGACTGGACCCATACCGGAACGCACCCGATCGAAGTCGATTTTGCCAAGCTGGAGAATGACCTTAAATTCGTATTGAGTAAAAACTTCGACCGGGATGACCTGCCGCGGCTGAGGTTATTCGAAGAATTTCTCATCAGCCACCGCATACCCCCCGAGGCAGATACCCTGGAGGGTTCACTGCAATTCGTCAAGTGGGATCTGCGCTATCGCAATGTTCTGGCGGGAGTGATATTGATCCGACGGGCCTGTTTCGCCATGAAGCAGACCGAGCGATGGCTGTGCTATCGCATCACGCTGTTGAAACAGGGTTTACATACCCTGAGCTTTGATGAGCGCCGTGGCCAGGGCGAGTGTGGATTGATAGCGCTGCTGCATGTAGCGATTTCAGTACGCGCTGTGATCGAAGCCCTGGTGAGCGATGACTACCAGACGCGCATCAGCGGTGCACGCCCATCCAGCTATCCGCGCCGCCAGCGCATCGCCATCGAAGAAGTACCCTGGTCGATACCTTGCCCCAACTACGCGCCGCCCTATCACGTTGACAGTGTGGTATTGGAGAACAACCGTTTTCACAACAGCTATGGCTGGGCCGATCCCGAGACGCTCGATCCGTCCTGGTGGCAGATCCCCGATTTCGACACCTATGCTGTGGACGAGCAAGGGCGCCCCCTGAACCCCGCAGGGCGCACTGGCATAGCGGGGCGAGGTCTGCTCGGGCGCTGGGGCGTGAACCCCGCAGTGAGCGCCGTCATCGCCAGAATTGAAGGCGACCGGGTCGAGATACTGGTGGGCCGTCGCGGTGGTCCCGAGAGCCTGTGGTTGCCCCGTCGCTTTATGTTGCCCGGGGAAGAGCCCCTCGAAGGGCTGTGGCGTATGATTATGGAATTGACCGGCTACCACGCTTCAATAGACCAGGCACTGAGTCGCTTCATAGGTTATTTTGAGGCTGACGTTCTGTATCAGGGCATTATCAATGACCCATGCCAAACCGATCATGCCTGGGTTCAACTGGACTCCTACCTGATTCAATTGTCTTCTGAAATTGTGCATGGCTCGTTCGGGCCCACCCGCGCCTTGGGACAAGCCGAGTGGCGGCCACTGCTTGCCGAGACAGTGAACGCGTTCGATCCGGTCAGCGCCAGGCTGGTCAGACAGGCTATAGGCGAACTGCGCAAGAGCGAGGTTATCGGCGCGAGCTACGCGCGGTCACTACTGATGCAGACCGGCAGGTGTGAAGCATGTTGAACCATCTGGAACAAGCCGCTTTGCGCGCCTTTCGCGCCGGTGACAGTTCGACGACATCTGCGGCGCCGCTCTGCGGGCACGAGGACTGGCTGCGCTTCGGTATTCGGTATCTATTGGAAATCGGCGGCAGAGTGCGCACCATGTGCTTCGCGCCACTGGCCGGCGCTGTGGTCTTCAAGGAAGACGGCAGCCCCTCTGTGCCCGAGGAAACTGCCATCGAACAATATTTGCGCGATTGCTTGCAGCCGATTGCGCCGACCGCCAGCGTGATGGGAGAGGAGAGTGGCGGCTCTCTCAGCGAGGACGGCATCAGCGTGGCAATCGATCCCGTCGACGGCACCTGGGCGCTGGTCAATCGCAGCACCACCCACGCCACCAGTCTGGCTTTTTTCGACCGGGGTCGATTGTTTCTCGGCATGGTAGCCAATGCCGCGACGGGAGAGATCGCCTACGCACTGGCTGGCCAGAGCAGCCGCTTGCTGCAGCTATCCTGTTTTGGCGAAGCGGATTCGGCCGTTGACTTGCCATTGGATCGACCCGCCAGTGCCCCCATACTGGTCAACCTGCACCCGGCTCGTGGTGCAGAAGCCCTGTCGGCGAGCCTGTACCAGGCCTGGGAGCAGCGCAAGATCGGCATGTTGAAAGCCATGGGCGGCTCTCCGGCCTGGGCACTGCTGGAAGCGGCCAAGGGTTCATTTATCTATATCAATC
>CBDUUA010000255.1:0-4107 GCA_965370135.1 uncultured Cellvibrionales bacterium | reverse complement strand
AGCTCATTGCCCGCTTGCGCTATTCGGTGCCCGGGGTAACCCTGATTTCACCGCCGCCTCATCACGACATTTACTCGATCGAAGATCTGGCGCAGCTCATCTATGATCTCAAGCAGGTTAACCCCCAGGCGCTGGTATCGGTGAAGCTGGTGGCGGAGTCGGGTGTCGGTACTATCGCCGCCGGTGTCGCCAAAGCCTATGCAGACTTGATTACCATCTCTGGCTATGACGGTGGTACTGGCGCCAGTCCGCTGACGTCGATTCGTTACGCCGGCAGCCCATGGGAGCTGGGTTTGAGCGAAACCCACCAGGCCCTGCGCGCCAACGGCCTGCGCGGCAAGGTGAGAGTCCAGACCGACGGCGGTCTCAAGACCGGTCTCGATGTGATCAAGGCCGCTATTTTGGGTGCTGAGAGCTTTGGCTTCGGCACCGCGCCGATGGTAGCGCTGGGTTGTAAGTACCTGCGCATCTGCCATCTCAACAACTGCGCCACCGGTATCGCGACCCAGGATAGCCGGCTGCGGGATGAGCACTATATTGGCACGGTGGAAATGGTGATGAATTTCTTCCGCTTTGTCGCCCAGGAGGTCCGGGAATTGATGGCGGATATCGGTGTTCGCAGTCTAACGGAACTAATCGGCCGCACAGATTTGCTGCAGGTGCTCGAGGGCAACAACGACAAGCAGCGCAATCTCGACCTCACGCCCATTTTGTATAACGACCAGATTGATGCCGACCAGCCACAATTTTGTCAGGTCGCTGCCAACACCCCTTTTGATAAGGGGGTGTTGGCCGAGCGTATGGTGGTGGATATGCTGCCGGCGATCGAGGCCCGGCAGGGCGGTGAGTATCACTATACCGTGACCAACTGCGACCGCTCTATCGGCGCGCGCCTATCCGGTGAGATTGCCCGGCGCCACGGCAACCAGGGCATGGCGGACCAACCCTTGATCCTGCGCTTGAAGGGTACTGCGGGCCAGAGTTTTGGCGTGTGGAATGCTGGTGGCTTGAAAATGTACCTGCGCGGTGATGCCAATGACTATGTTGGTAAGGGTATGGCTGGCGGCAAGCTGGTTATTGCGCCGCCGGAAGGTAGTGAATTCAAAACCTGGCAGGCCTCGATAGTCGGCAATACCTGTTTATATGGCGCCACTGGGGGCAAGCTATTTGCAGCGGGCAAGGCCGGGGAGCGCTTTGCTGTGCGCAACTCGGGCGCTCATGCCGTGGTCGAGGGCGTCGGCGACCACTGTTGTGAATATATGACCGGTGGTTGTATTACCGTACTGGGCGCCGCCGGCTACAATTTTGGCGCTGGTATGACCGGCGGCTTTGCCTATGTGCTGGACTGGAAGAATAATTTCTACGATCGCTATAACAGCGAGCTGGTGGAAATCCACCGTATCAGCAAGGAAGAGTTTGAAGCTTACCGCCATCACTTGCGCTCGGTTATTGCTGAATATGTCGGCGAGACCGGCAGTGAGTGGGGCAAGGAGATAGTGGATAATTTCCACGACTACCTGCGTAAATTCTGGTTGGTTAAGCCCAAGGCGGCTAACTTGACCGAGCTCATGAACAATACCCGGCGCAGGCCGGAATAAGCAGCAGCGTGCGTATATCAATGCGTCTATCAAAAAGTAGTCGGAGAGCAAGGGCATATGACTGAACGTTTGGATAACAACTTTCAGTTCATCGAGGTGGACCGGCAGGATCCTGCCAAAAAATCGATGCGAGATCGCACCCACGATTTCGTTGAAATCTATGAGCATTTTAAACCGGTAGAGGTGCAAAACCAGGCGCATCGCTGCATCGAATGCGGCAATCCCTATTGCGAGTGGGAATGCCCAGTGCACAACTATATTCCCAATTGGCTCAAGTTGATCTCGGAAGGCAACATTATTGAGGCCGCTGAATTAAGTCACCAGACCAATACTCTGCCGGAAGTTTGTGGTCGCGTGTGCCCCCAGGACAAACTCTGTGAGGGAGCCTGCACCCTGAATGACGGTTTCGGTGCGGTAACCATCGGTTCCGCTGAAAAATATATCACCGACACCGCCCTGGCCATGGGCTGGCGCCCCGATATGAGTGGCGTTGTCGATAGCGGCAAGCGAGTTGCTATTGTCGGTGCCGGTCCGGCGGGCTTGGCTTGTGCCGATGTACTGACGAGAGCCGGGGTTGTGCCCGTGGTGTTTGATCGCCATCCGGAAATCGGTGGTCTACTGACTTTTGGCATCCCTGAATTCAAGTTGGAAAAAGCCGTCATGAAACTGCGGCGTCAGGTGTTTGAAGGCATGGGCATCGAATTCAGGCTCAATACCGATGTCGGTGCCGATGTCACTATGAAAGAATTGCTACAGGAATATGATGCGGTATTTCTCGGCCTGGGAACCTACACCTCGATGAAGGGAGGCTTTCCCGGCGAGGATTTACCCGGTGTCTACGATGCCTTGCCCTATCTGATCGCCAATATCAATCGCATCCATGGCTATGAAAAGTCAGCCGATGACTTTATCGACATGGCGGGTAAGCGGGTGGTTATATTGGGTGGTGGCGACACCGCCATGGACTGTAATCGCACCGCATTGCGGCAAGGCGCAAGCCTGGTAAGCTGCGCCTATCGCCGGGACGAAGAGAATATGCCGGGTTCGCGCCGCGAAGTAAAAAATGCAAAGGAAGAGGGCGTACAGTTCTTGTTCAATCGACAGCCGGTTGCCATTGTTGGTGACACCAGTGTCGAAGGCATCGAGCTGGTGCGGACCCGCATGGGCGAGCCCGATGAGAACGGCAGGCGCCGACCGGAGGTCATCCCGGGTAGCGAAGAAGTATTGGCTGCAGATGCGGTGCTGCTTGCCTTTGGTTTCAGCACCAGTCCGCCGGACTGGTTGGCAGACATTGGTGTCGATACCAATGACTGGGGCGCAGTCATTGCCCCCGAGCAACAGGTATTCGGCTTCCAGACCAGTAATCCCAAGGTGTTTGCCGGTGGCGATATGGTGCGCGGCTCGGATCTGGTGGTGACCGCCATCTGGGAAGGCCGCCAGGCGGCGGAAGGTATTCTCAATTTTCTCGAGGTTTGAGCCCCTGGCTCTGCTAGTAATTTTCTATGACCCAATTAAAAAATGACCGTTTCCTGCGTGCGCTACAGCGCAAACCCGTCGATGTCACTCCCGTTTGGATGATGCGCCAGGCGGGGCGCTACCTGCCTGAGTATCGCGCCACTCGTCAGCGCGCCGGCGACTTTCTGTCCCTGTGTAAAAATACCCCGCTGGCCTGTGAGGTAACGCTGCAGCCATTAGAGCGCTACCCGCTGGACGCCGCTATCTTATTTTCCGATATTCTCACCGTCCCCGATGCGATGGGTCTTGGGCTGTATTTCGTCGAAGGCGAGGGGCCCAGGTTTCGCAATCCGGTGCGCGATGCCGCCGCCGTCGAAGCCCTGGAAGTGGTGAACAGCAAACAGGATCTGTCCTATGTGATGGATGCAGTTAGCCTGATTCGGCGGGAACTCAATGGTCGGGTACCACTTATAGGGTTCTCCGGTAGTCCCTGGACGCTGGCGACTTATATGGTGGAAGGGGGCTCCAGTAAGGACTTTCGCCGGGCCAAAACCATGGCCTACGACCAGCCCGAGGTGATGCATCTGCTACTGGAAAAACTCGCGCTGTCGGTAACGGATTACCTGAATAGCCAGATCGAAGCCGGCGCCCAGGTGGTGCAAATTTTCGATACCTGGGGTGGCGCCTTATCCGCTGCCGGCTACCTTGAATTTTCCCTCGCTTACATGAAGAAAATCATTGCCGGTTTGCATCGTGAGTACGACGGCAGGCCGGTGCCGGTTATCGTTTTCACCAAGCAGGGTGGTCAGTGGCTGGAAGCTATCGCGGAGTGTGCTTGCGATGCGGTCGGCCTCGATTGGACTATCGATATTGCCCAGGCGCGAGCCCGAGTAGGCCAGCGTGTGGCGCTGCAAGGTAATATGGATCCGACCATGCTCTACGCATCACCGAAGCGTATCCGGCAAGAGGTCGCCGCCATCCTCGAATCATTCGGCAGTGGCCCGGGACATATTTTCAACCTCGGCCACGGCATTACTCCCGAGGTGGATCCCGA
>CBDUUA010000254.1:0-4108 GCA_965370135.1 uncultured Cellvibrionales bacterium | reverse complement strand
GGGTCAGGATGGTGATTGGGGAAGTTGCCGTCGACCTCGCAGTACAGTGGCACCACTTCGCAGCCCAGTTCTTCAAACAGTCGCGGTGCGAGGATTCCGGCGACACCATTGCCGCAATCCAGGACGATCTTGAGGGGTTGCGCCACTGCGATATCACCCAGTACGTAGTCAATGTACTGGGCGCCGATATCGGCGGTGCTGTACGTGCCGCTGCCACTATGTAGCCGCTGTTGGTCGATGCGCTGCTTGAGCGCCATGATCGCATCACCTGCCAGGGTTTTACCGCCAAGAACGACTTTGAGGCCGTTGTACTCGGGCGGATTGTGGCTACCGGTAACCATCACGCCACTGGCAGTATTGAGTTGCTGGGTAGCAAAATACAGAATCGGGGTCGGCGCCAGGCCCAGGTCGATGATATCTACACCGCTGTCTTGCAGGCCTTTGGCCAATTGCAGGGATAGTTCTTCACTGCTGAGGCGCCCGTCACGGGCGATGATAACTGAGCGCTCACCCTTGTCCTGAGCCTCGCTGCCAATGGCGACGCCGATTTGGTAGACCGCATCCAGGCTCAGATCCTCGCCGGCGACACCACGAATATCGTAGGCGCGGAAGATGCCGGCCGCGACTGGCTGCAGACCTGGCTCTGCAGGCTCTTCCAGTTCCTCGACATGGTCGGAATGATCCACGGCCTTGCTGGCGCTTTTGCCCGACATTTTTTCACCGAGCTCTGCTGCGGCTTCGGCGTCGGAGCGGGAAGGTTTGCCGGACACCGGCGGTAGCTGGCTGACCTCGAAGGCAAGGGCGCCGATCTCAGTAAGCGTGTTCAGCTGCAAGCTCGGGGGCAAGGCGCGCTGTCCGTCTTTTAGCAATTCGAGATAGCCCTTCAGATAATCAAACTCGATGTCTAGTTTGCGACACAGACGAGCGTAGACCCACAGGCCGCCGGCGAGCAGCAACACACTGGCAAGCCCCAACAATCCCCAGGGCACCAGCGTGGAGGCGCGGGTAGCAGCAATCAATTGATCCGAGGCGCGAAATTCCAATTGCCAATTGTTGTTGCCTGGAAAGCTGGCAATGACGGCAGCAGCTTCGCCGGAGCCCTCTCCGGACTGGAACACGGTAAGGTTCTCTCCATTGAGTTGCTGCTGTAGTGACAACTGGCCGCGATTGGCTATCAGTCGGTCCATGTTTTTACTAAAGGCCCTACTATCCAGGCTCAATAACAGTGCCCCTTCGATACTATCCGGGGCTTCCCCCACTGTTTGCAATAGCGTAATAACGCTTTGCCGACCTTTTTTGTAGGCCTCCGGCGCTACCGTTTTGCCTCGATTGGCCTCGATAATCATGGCCGTTTCGATGCTGTTGAGGCGGTGCTCGGGGAAATCCATGGCGGCCGTGCCCATAGTGCTCAGGGGTACGATATTGAGTCGGGCGGCGTAGGCATAGGCGCCACCAAAATCCGACTCCAGGGTGCGCAGTACCAGACCATTCCGCTGGCGCAGCGCATCCACAATTTCCGGACGGTGCGCCAAAAAATCCAGGTAGGTGTTTTGATCCTGGATGAACTGCGCCAATGCGGTGGCGCAGGTTTCCGCCAACGCCAGGCTGGCGGATTCCAGCTGCTGTCGATTGACCTCGCGCGCGTGTAGCAGGTTGATGGCGGCAGCACAGATAAGTACAAGGAGGAAAGCGAATAGGGAAAACAGGCGCAGAGGACGCAGTGCATGGGCGGTGGAGCCATCATGGGTGGATGTATTCGGGTCTTTTTTATTCTTTTTGGTACTCATGCTGGTCTCTGGCGTCAAAGAACTGGATACGGCTTAAAAGGGAAGTTTAGTAGACATCCCGCTGAGCGCTATGGGGTCGACTATTTTAGTCGGCCCCGGCCGTCGACCCGAACACGCCGGGCAATTTCAGCGATCAGGGTACGCGCCAGGCGGCTCTTGGGAGCCTGGTCCAGGGGCAGGGTTTCTTCGGCACTGATTAATGTGATCCGGTTCTCATCGCTATTGAAGCCGATACTGCTATCGGCGACGTCATTGGCGAAAATAAGATCCAGATTTTTGCGCCGTAGTTTATCCCGGGCGTAGTCCACCACGGCCCTGGTTTCGGCGGCGAAGCCAACACAGTAGGGCGGTTTATCCAGGGCGGCGACAGCGGCGATGATATCCGGATTGCGCTCCAGTTCCAGCACCATGGTGTCGCTGGATTTCTTGATTTTTTGGTCGGCGACTTGACGGGGGCGATAGTCAGCGACTGCGGCGGTGGCAATAAATATGTCGCAACTGTTGGTCGCGGCGAGGCTGGCGTCGTACATCTCTTGCGCACTGTTTACCGCCACCAGCTTGACACGACCGGGAGCAGGGAGCGACACCGGGCCACTAATCAGGGTGGTCACTGCCCCCGCCTCAACCGCAGCCTCGGCCAGGGCATAACCCATTTTGCCGGAACTGTGATTGCTGATAAAACGCACCGGGTCGATGGCTTCACGGGTGGGGCCGGCTGTAATAGTGACGCGCAAACCGGCCAGGGCGCCGGTATCGAAGATCGCCGACAACTGCTCTGCCAGTTGCTCGGCCTCCAGCATGCGGCCTGGACCGACGTCGCCACAGGCTTGTGAACCCTCTGCGGGGCCGAATACATGTGCTCCGCGCTGCTGCAGAAGTTTTATATTGGACTGGGTGGCGGGATCCAGCCACATGGCCTGGTTCATGGCGGGGGCGATTGCGAGGGGCGAACTGAGCGCCAGCACCAGGGTGGTGAGCAAGTCATCGCCACTCCCCCGGGCCACTCTCGCGAGACAGTCCGCCGTGGCGGGGGCTATCAGCAGCGCATCGGCCCAACGCGCCAGCTCAATATGGCCCATCGCGGCTTCGGCCCCGGTGTCCAGCAATGCAGTGTGCACCGGTTTGCCGGACAGGGCTTGCAAGGTGAGCGGCGTGATGAATTGCTGGGCCGCCGCCGTCATCACTACCCGCACTTCGGCCTGGTATTGCACCAGTCGGCGCACCAGCTCCGCCGCTTTGTAGGCGGCGATGCCGCCGCTGATACCGACGATGATTCTTTTGTTGGCGAGATTTTCGATGGGCATTATTTCCTCGTTTACCGGCTATAGGATGAGGCCGGCCTAAGATACCATTGACGGTAGCCGGCGAGAAGGATTGCCGCCGGTTGATTTGCTGACCAACATTCGTTCCACATCATTCGCTCAACAACAAGGAGGTTGCCATGGCGATCAAGGACTGGCCGCAGCAGGAGCGGCCACGGGAAAAATTATTGACATCGGGGCCCGCCGTGCTGTCGGACGCGGAGCTGCTGGCGATTTTTCTGCGCAGTGGAACCCGCGGGCGCACGGCGGTGGATCTGGCGCGAGACTTGCTCGTGCGCTTCGGAGGTTTGCGCCAATTGCTCGATGCGGATCGCGATACGTTCTGTGCTGCCCTTGGCCTGGGGGACGCCAGCTACGCCCAATTGCAGGCAGTGCTGGAAGTTGGTCGGCGTCACTTATTACAGTCACTGCAGCGGGACAGCGTGCTCAGCAGCCCCGAAAACACTCGTCACTTTCTAACCAGCCGTCTGCGCGCCTGCCAGCAAGAGGTGTTCCTGTGCCTGTTTCTGGATAGCCGTCATGCGGTCATCGTCTGCGAAGAGCTATTTTACGGCACCATCGATGGCGCCAGCGTCTATCCTCGGGAGGTGGTCAAACGAGCACTCAAACACAATGCTGCCGCCTTGATCCTGGCTCATAACCACCCCTCCGGTGTTGCCGAGCCCAGCCAGGCCGATGTGCGCATTACCGAGCGCCTCAAGGCGGCGCTGGCGCTGGTGGATATCCGGGTGCTCGATCACATGGTGGTGGGGGACGGCGAGGTGGTTTCCCTGGCGGAGCGCGGCCTGTTGTGAGTAGTTGCCGCCCGGCTCGCCTATCCTGGAATCCGCAGTTGGGCATGGAATTATCGAGAAACCATGCAGCGATTTTCCACTCACCCAATGAGTGAGCAAGCGAAATTGGATATTTTAAGTCATATCGCCTTGAAGCGAAACTGAGCGTCTGACTGCGGAATCCAGGATTATGGGCCGGGCGTCAGGCTGTCCCATAAGCGCTCGA
>CBDUUA010000253.1:0-4135 GCA_965370135.1 uncultured Cellvibrionales bacterium | reverse complement strand
CCGTACATCCTGTACATAAAAAGAGGGCCGAAGCCCTCTTGGTAGTTCGCGCGATGCGCTTATTTCATGGTGAATTCCGGGTAGGCTTCCATACCGCACTCGGCAATATCCACGCCTTCGTACTCTTCCTCCTCGCTGACCCGCACACCCATGATCACCTTGATAATACCCCAGACGATGAGGCTGGCGCCGAATACCCAGGCGAAGATAACCAGGGCTCCCGTTAACTGCCCCATAAAGGTAGCATCGGGATCAGACAACAGTACCGCAAAGATACCCCACAAGCCGACCACACCGTGTACCGATATCGCACCGACCGGATCGTCTATTTTCAGCTTGTCCAGTCCGACGATACTGAATACCACGACCAGGCCGCCGACTGCACCAATGATGGTCGCCAGCATAGGTGAGGGATCTGCCGGTTCAGCCGTTATCGCAACCAGGCCGGCCAGGGCTCCGTTGAGCGCCATGGTCAAATCCGCCTTGCCGAACATCAGCTTGGCGGTCAGCAAGGCTGCAATCAAACCACCGGCCGCTGCCGCGTTGGTGTTAAGGAACACATTGGCGACTTCGTTGGCAACACCGATACCACCCAGCTTGAGGGTTGAACCACCGTTGAAACCGAACCAGCCCATCCACAGGATAAAGGTGCCCAGGGTTGCCAACGGCAGGTTGGCGCCGGGGATAGCGTTTACCCCACCGCTCGCCGAGTACTTGCCCTTGCGAGGCCCAAGCAGCAAAACGCCGGCCAGGGCGGCCGCCGCGCCGGCCATATGAACAATACCGGAGCCGGCATAATCGCTGTAGCTCAGTTCACCCAGGAAGGGTACCGCCTTGCCGCCCCAGGTCCAGCCACCTTCGACAGGGTAGATGACGCCCGTCATAACCACTGCGAAGGCAAGGAAGGCCCAGAGCTTCATCCGCTCAGCGACCGCACCGGATACGATAGACATCGCCGTGGCGACGAACACCACCTGGAAGAAGAAGTCCGAGGCTCCGGAGTAGACCGAGTCGCCGTCAAAGCCGGCTTCGGCAGAATCTACCAACACCTGGGCAATGGCCGCTTCGTCCATCTGCGCAACAGTGGTTATACCAGACAGAAAGAAACCGCCGTCATACATGAATTGATAACCACAAATCATGTACATGGTACAGGCAACAGCAAACAGGGATATGTTTTTAAGTAGAATTTCCGTAGTGTTTTTGGATCGCACCAGGCCCGCTTCCAGCATGGCAAAGCCGGCAGCCATCCACATAACGAGAGCACCACACACGAGAAAATAAAACGTGTCCAGTGCGTACTGAAGTTCAAAGATATTTTCTACTACAACCAGGTTTTCCATGACCAAGCCCTCCGCAAAGCTCAGAAAAAGGAACAAATAAAAGAAAAGTGCTGTTCATAAAGTACTAGTAACGTACTAAAAAGGAGCCAGAAACCGGATGGTCTGCCGGCATTTCAATCAGATAGCGTCGTCCCCGGTTTCACCGGTTCGAATGCGTATGGCCTGTTCCAGCGCCGCGACAAAGATCTTGCCGTCACCGATCTTGCCGGTATTGGCAGCCTTGCTGATGGCCTCGATCACCTGGTCGACCTGCGCATCGGCAATGGCGACTTCGATTTTGACTTTGGGTAAAAAATCAACCACGTATTCAGCCCCGCGATAAAGTTCCGTGTGCCCCTTCTGTCGGCCAAAGCCCTTGACCTCGGTGACCGTAATACCCTGTACACCAATCTCGGAAAGAGCTTCACGCACATCATCAAGCTTGAATGGCTTAACAACAGCAGTAATCATTTTCATTGGGTTTCTCCTTTCAAGGCCCGGATAAATCCGGGCCTGAAATTCAGGTTAAAACAGGACTAAAAGCCTTTGGTCCAGGTGATAAATACTTTCGGGCTGTCGTTGCCGTCAGCCTGCTGATCGGCCTTGGTGACCGACATGGTGATATCGCCGTACTCATCCAGGGAATGGTTGATGTCCAGCTGACCCCAGACGTAGTCATAATCGTTAACGCCATCGGCCGTCACAACACCGTCGTTGGTGAATTTGTATTCACCGACTGTCAAGCCGAGACCCCAGGACTCCGCAAAGGGGATGTAAAACTTGCCCCAATAGGCGTAGTCGCCTTCAACGAAGGGCGCAGTACTAGAATCCGCCTGGCCATTGGTGGTATAGCCAGCACCGACCTCGAACCACCAAAAATTTACGGCAGCGAGAAATTCACCAAAGTCAGAGCCGGCTTCCAGTTGGCCGTAGTGATAATAGATATAATTGAGGTCGAGACCGACATTATCGGTAAAGTTCATGCCCCAGCCGAAGTAGCCGTCGAGCTCGTATTGAGAGCCAGAGCGGATAGCCACAACCCCTCCTCCATCGGCATCTTCGAGATTCACGGTATCCTCGAAGTCGACATTTGAGACCCAGGTACCGACATAAAAGCCAAAATCACTCTCGTAGTCTATACCGCCCTGAATCGCCGGCGCGTTTTGAGTTTGGGTGGCGCCACGCCAAACGTAGTTACTCACCACGCCGATATTGGCACTGACACCCGCCATGACTGCAGGTGCAGTAGCCAGGCCCCCGGTAAAAATCGCCGCGCTGATAGCGGCGGCTGTCATTGTGTTTTTCGTTGCTAACATAGCTAACATACTCCACGTTTAATAGTTTGATGCTGTCACTCTAGCGAGCAGTACATGCCCACGTTTGCTACCTGGCAATTAGCATGGTTCGTGCCAACTTTTGATAAACCGTTGTATAACAACAGCTTGCGGAAACAACTCAAAAGTCAGCCCGTCTTAGCCCGCCTGGTCTTGCCCGCATAAAGTGCAGCGACAGATATTGCATGCGCTATTTTGGCGCGCCCCTGTTTTTCCATTTAAAAACAGAGGGATAGCGATACGCACTGACGAATTGCAGACCTTTTACAGCTAGCCAGCGGCACGCTAACGGCGCAAAAATGCACACCGGCCTATTAAAGCAAACAAGCACCCCGACTAGGCTATAGGTAATTACCGGGGCATTCTGCACCTGCCCGTACCGATCACCCACCGGCGCAAGGCCCGGCACAGGGCGCAGAAGCCCTGGGAGGGCAATCTTCCCCTTGATTATGCGCCCCGGTTTCGGGTTAGACTGAGCACCCATCCATGAAGTCGTTGTAATACCCGCGCATCCAGGAAGGATCCGCAAAACATCAGCCAGGGAGAGGCCATGTCACTCGCAATCGTCTATACCCGTGCCCGCCTGGGCGTGGAAGCACCACTGGTCACCGTCGAGGCCCATATTTCCAATGGCCTGCCCGGGGTCGCCATCGTCGGCCTGCCCGAAACCGCCGTCAAGGAGTCCCGTGATCGCGTCCGCAGCGCCATCATCAACGCCCATTTCGACTTTCCCATACGCCGCATTACCATCAACCTGGCGCCGGCAGATTTGCCCAAGGAGGGCTGCCGCTTTGACCTGCCCATTGCCCTGGGCATCCTCGCCGCCACCGGGCAGCTCGATAAGGACTCCTTGCTGCCCTATGAGTTTATCGGCGAATTAGCCCTTAGCGGGGAACTGCGGCCGGTGAGCGGCGCCCTGCCCGCGGCCCTGCAAAGCGCCGCCTGTAACCGCGCGCTGGTGGTGCCCTCCGCCAATGCCGATGAGGCCGCGCTAGTCAAACAGGCCAGGGTATTGGCCGCAGATCATTTACTGGATATCACGGCACATCTGTACCAGCGTAAAACCCTGGAGCGTCATAAGCGGCCAGTGCCCTGTACTATCACCAGCCACCCCGACCTCAGTGAGGTACAGGGCCAACTGCACGCCCGAAGAGCGCTGGAAATCGCCGCTGCCGGCCATCACAACCTGCTGCTTTACGGCCCTCCCGGCACTGGTAAAACCATGTTGGCCAGTCGCCTGCCCGGCATATTACCGCCACTGAGTGAAGCGGAGGCGCTGGAAGTCGCTGCCGTGCGCTCGATCACCCACCACCAGTGCATCGCCAGCGAGTGGCGCGTGCGCCCCTATCGAGCGCCCCACCATACCGCTTCCGCCGTCGCCCTGGTGGGGGGAGGCTCCACCCCCAGGCCGGGAGAGATCTCGCAAGCCCACCACGGCGTATTGTTTCTCGATGAACTACCGGAATTTCCGCGCTCGGT
>CBDUUA010000252.1:0-4138 GCA_965370135.1 uncultured Cellvibrionales bacterium | reverse complement strand
ACCCTTAGAAAACTTGCCCCAGGGAAAACTGGAAGATCTCGACATCGTCAAACTCACCCTCCTGGAAAGGCATGGCCACGCTAAAGCTCAAGGGGCCAAAGCCGGTAATCCAGGTCAGGCCCACGCCAAATGAAAAGCGTATGTCGGCAATATCGACATTCAGACAACCGGGCTGGTAAGGACCACAATCGGTGCTGAAAACATTACCGGCATCGATAAAAAGGGCCGTTCGCATCGAGTTCTGATCCTTGATAAAGGGCAGGGGAAACAATAGCTCGACGCCGCCTTCGATCAACACATTTCCGCCAAAGGGGGCGAAATCATCGAAAAACACCGGACTGCAGCTCAATTGACCCGCAACTAACTCCGGCGCCGATCGCGGTAGCGGCTGACAGCCGTCGAGGTTTTCAATATAACTCAGGGGAACATCGAAAATCGGGTTGCCATTGGCGTCGACCCCGGTTTGGGGAAAGCTGCTGATATATTGCGATGCCGGCGTTGCTCGCGGACCCAGGGTGTTGGTCTTGAAGCCGCGCACCGAGCCGAAACCACCGGCAAAATAATTCTCGAAGAACGGCAGTTGGTCAGTATTGCCATAGCCGTCGCCATAACCTAGTTCACCCCGGAAGCGCAGCGTCCAGGCGCCGCTGATGGGCAGGAATATTTGGCCGTTATAGCCCAGTTTAAAATACTGCACATCGCTGCCCGGCACCGCCAACTCCAGCGCCACACTCTGGGAGGCGCCGCGAGTAGCGAGTTGGCCGCGATTGAGAGTCGACTGGGTCCACGATGTGGTGAAGGTATAGGTATTGTAGGAATCGCCGTAATTATCGATAAATCCCAGTGGCAGATCCTGACGCGGGAAGAAATCCTCAGACGGGTTCAGCGGCCTCAAGGTACTGCTGTTGGTCTCCTCATCAAAGCCATCAATGACGGTTTCAACGCCGTCAATGGGCCTGGGGCTGGCCTTGATCTCCTGTACCGCACCCCGACCCACGGTGATACTGGTGCGCTGGGCGCCGAGGCTAAAACCCAGTCGCTGGGTTTCACTCAATGGATAGCCGAAGTTCATACTGCCGCCGTAGACATCGGTGCTGTAGCTGGCGACATTGACCTCGTCGAGATTGGTCTGGCGGTAAAAGACGCTGAAACCGCGACTGACACCGTCTTCGGTGTAGTAGGGATTGACGTAACTGAAATTGGCGCTGCGCTGGAAGGAACTGATATTGACACCGATACCAATCCGCTTGCCGGTGCCGAGGAAATTATTTTGCTGGATATTGCCCCCCAGGATAAGCCCCGTGCCCTGGGCAAAACCGAGATTGGCGCCGATACTGCCCGATGGCTGCTCCTCAACCGTGTAATTGACGTCGATCTGGTCGTCTACACCCGGCACCTCCGGGGTCTCCACCTCGACCGTTTTGAAAAAACCCAGCCGCTGCAAACGAATACGACCCTGCTGCACCTTGGAATTGGAGGCGGTGGCGCTTTCCATCTGGCGCATTTCACGGCGCAGCACTTCATCCCGGGTGCGGGTATTGCCGCGAAACTGGATTCGACGCACGTAGGTGCGCTTGCCCGGGTCGATAAAGAACTTCAGGCCGACAGATTTGTCCTCATCGTCGATATCCGGTATGCCCTGTATCTTGGCAAAGGTGTAACCATCGTTGCCCAGGCGCCTGCTGATGTAATCCTCGCTCTGGGTCACCAGAATCTGGGAGTACATCTGGCCCTTGCGCACCAGTACGAATTTTTTTATCTCGAGCTCATCCAGTACCAGGTCACCGGAAAGCTCCACCTCGCGAACGGTGTACTGCTCGCCCTCCGAGACATTGACAGTGATATAGACAGCTTTGCGGTCGGGGGTTATCGACACCTGGGTAGAATCGATATTGAACTTGATATAGCCGCGGTCGAGATACCAGGACTCCAGCTTTTCCAAGTCACCCTTGAGTTTTTCCTTGGAGTACTTATCGTTACCGCTAATGAAAGAGAAGGTACCAGTGGTATCCAGTTCAAATAATCCCCTCAATTCACCTTCGCTGAAGGCCTCGTTGCCGACGATGTTGATATGTTTGATCTTGGCGACGTTGCCTTCGTTGACCAGGATATTGACGCCGACCCGGTTGCGGGGCTGCTCCACCACTTCAGCTTCGATGGTGGCATCGTAGCGCCCCTGGCCCACATATTGGCGCTGTAATTCCAGCCGCATCCCCTCCAGTGTCGAGCGCTTCAAAACCTGGCCCTCGGCCAGGCCTGCGCCTTTCAAACCGTCGAGCAGGGCCTCGGTCTCGATGGCCTTATTGCCCTCGAGATTGATTTCACTAATCGAGGGGCGCTCCACCACCTGGATCACCAACACATCGCCATCACGGGCCAACTTGATATCGTTGAAGTTGCCGGTGGCAAACATCGCACTGGCGGTATCGCGCAGCATTTGCGCATCGGTGGTATCACCAATATTGATGGGCAGCACGCTGAATATGCTACCCGCCGAGATTCTCTGCAGCCCCTCGACCCGAATATCGGCGATAACAAAACTGTCAGCCCCGGCCTCGAGCGCAAACACTAACAGGCAAAGCGACAGCCATCTGGATATTTTCTTCATCAATTATCGGTTCATTTACTATCTGTTTATTAACAGCAAAACAGTACCACCCTGGCGCAGGTGACCGCGCACATTTGTGATGATGTCAGGAGATACCGTTTACAAACGGCTAATATCGTTATACAGGGCCAGCAGCATGATTCCCAACACAATGCTGACACCCACTTGAAAACCCAGATTCTGCAGGCGCTCGGATACCGGACTGCCCTTGATCCACTCGACCAAATAGAACATCAGGTGGCCGCCGTCCAGCACCGGAATCGGCAGCAAGTTGAGCACGCCCAGACTAATACTAAGCAGTGCCAACACCCCTAACCAGGACTCCAATCCCGACTCCGCCGAGGCGGACGCCACTTTAGCAATGGTAATCGGCCCACTCAAGTTTTTTGGTGAAATAAGACCGCTAAGCAGCTTTTTTATCGACTCCAGGGTAAATACAGTGAGTGTCCAGGTCTGGTTGACGGCTTCACCAAGAGCCGCCAGGGGACTGTAATGAAATTCCCGCAGCAGATGCTCCGGCAGGGGAGGAATCTCTACACGCACGCCAACCTGGCCGAAGCGCTCGCCATCGTCAGCCTCAATCGCGGCCGGAGTCAGCTCGACGGTAAGGCTGCGGGCATCGCGCTCGAGATCAACAACAAGCCGCTGTCCGGGCCTGGCGCGAACGTAGTCGACCCATTGCGGCCAATCCGCCATGGCGATGCCGTCTGCGGCGACAATCAGGTCGCCGGCACGCAGACCGGCGGCGGCAGCCGGGCTGTCGGCGATGACTTCCTCAATTCTGGGAGCAATAACCGGCATCCAGGGCTCGATGCCCAGGTCACCCAGCAAGTCCAGCTCCTCCTCGCCCTGCAACCACTGCTGGAGCTGGGCACTGCTTTCATAGACCAGGTCAGAGTCGCTATAGCGCACACCAAAAACCAGTTCCCCGCTCTCGCCGAGGCGACGCAGCAAGCGCAGGTTGACCGCCCGCCAGGTCGGGGTGTCGACGCCATCCACCGACACCACTTCCATGCCGGCCTCCAGACCGGCCTGGGCCGCCACCGAGTCCTCGCTGACACTGCCGATCAAGGGCACCATGCCGGAGACGCCGGAGGCATAAATAAACCAGTAAGCTGCAATTGCCAGCAGGAAATTGGCTACCGGCCCGGCCACCACGATGGCGGTGCGAGCGGACAGCGACTGGCGATTGAATGCGGCATCGAGGTCGGCAGCCGCTACCGGCCCCTCGCGCTCGTCCACCATTTTGACGTAGCCACCCAGGGGCAGGATGCCGAGCACGTACTCGGTGCCGCGGCGGTCATGCCAGCTGAACAGGGTTTTGCCAAAGCCAACGGAAAAACGCAGCACCTTGACACCACAGCGGCGCGCCACCCAGAAGTGGCCAAATTCGTGAAACGTCACCAGTAAACCAAAGGTGAACAAAGCGATGGCAATACTACTAATCAAATCCATAGGCTATCAAATCCATAGGCTATCAAATCCATAGGCACTCCATCTCGTAGACAAGGGCTACCAGACTCAGGGCAA
>CBDUUA010000251.1:0-4168 GCA_965370135.1 uncultured Cellvibrionales bacterium | reverse complement strand
CACCCACAGCTATCAAGTTCTGGAGTTCAGTATCATTTGTCTATTGGAATATACTTCGCTTCACCGTATATTTGAAATCCTTGATAAAACAATTGATGTGGTTATGCTGGCCAGCTATTAGCCTCAGAACGTAGGTGCGAATTTATTCGCACTTGGCCGAATAAATTCGGCCCTACAGCGTGTAAATCAGGACCTTAGCTGTTCCGCCACCCAGGGCGCTACCATTTCCAGTGCCGCCGGCACTGCAGCGGGGTCACCGCCACCACCCTGGGCCATATCGGGTCGACCACCCCCTTTGCCACCAATCTGCCCGGCGACCATTTTCAGCAACTCGCCGGCCTTGACCCGTTTGGACTCCGTCTTGGTGACACCGGCGACCAGCGCCACTTTGTCGCCGTCGATACCGGCCAGAATTATGGCGGCGGCGCCGAGCTTGTTCTTGAGTTGATCCATGGTGCTGCGCAGGCTTTTACCATCGGCGGTGTCCAGGCTAGCTGCCAGCACCTTGATGCCGTCGACATCCAGGGCCGCAGACGCCAGGTCGGTACCCGCGCCACTGGCGAGTCGCCCCTGGAGTTTTTCCAGCTCTTTTTCCAGCTTGCGCTGGTTGGCGAGTAGCGACTCAATTTTATGTGCTGCGTTATCGCGGCCAGTCTTGAGCATGGCGCCGATACTCGCCAGTTGCTGTTCCGCCGCGTCGAAGCGCGCCATGGCGCCGACCCCGGTAACGGCCTCGATGCGACGCACCCCCGCAGAGATACCGGACTCCGAGACAATGCGCATCAGGCCGATATCGCCGGTGCGATCAACATGGGTGCCACCGCAGAGCTCGACTGAAAAGCCATCGCCCATGGTCAGCAAGCGCACCTCATCGCCGTATTTTTCGCCGAACAAGGCCATGGCGCCACGCTGCTGGGCAGTATCCATATCGGTAATCTCAACCCCGACCACGCTATTGCCGCGAATCTGTTGGTTGACCAGGTCGGCCACTGCCTGCAGTTCCTCCGGGGTGAGGGCCTCGAAGTGGGAGAAGTCAAAGCGCAGCCGCTGGCTATCGACCAGCGAGCCTTTCTGGGTCACGTGTACACCGAGCACCTGGCGCAAGGCGGCGTGCAATAAATGGGTCGCCGAGTGATTGAGCGCGGTGGCGCTGCGCACACTGTCATCAATAGTCGCGGTGAGGGTATTACCCATTCCCAGCGAGCCCTGCAACAGCACACCATGGTGCAAATGTACAGCGCCCGACTTGCTGGTGTCCCTGACTTCAAAGCGCAGGCCCTCGGCGGTGAGAAAACCGCTGTCACCCGCCTGACCACCGGATTCCCCATAAAACGGGGTTTTATCGAGAGCGATAGCGCCCTCTTCACCCTCGGCCAGGGAGTCGACCTGTTCGTTGCCTCGCAGCAACGCCACGACTGCACCCTGCCCTTCGTGGTTGATATAACCGGTAAATTCAGTCTCTCCCTCCAGCTTCAGGGCCTGGCTGTAGTCGACACGAAAATTCCCGCCCTCCCTGGAGCGTTCACGCTGCCGCCCCATGGCCTGCTCGTAGCCAGCCAGATCCAGGCTCAGCTTGTGCTCGCGGGCAATATCGTTGGTAAGATCCACCGGAAAGCCGTAGGTGTCGTAGAGTTTAAACACCACGTCGCCGGGAATTTCATCGGTATCAAGCTGTGCGATCGCCTCGTTGAGGATCGCCATGCCGTGCTCCAGGGTGGCGGCAAATTGCTGTTCCTCCTTGAGAATAACCCGCTCCACCCTGGCCTGTTGCTCACGCAATTCGGGATAGGCATCGCCCATCTCATCGGCCAGCGGCGCTACCAGACGGTAGAAAAACGGTTCCTCCACCCCCAGCCGATGACCATGGCGAATGGCCCGGCGCAAGATACGACGCAGCACGTAGTCCCGCCCCTCGTTGCCGGGCACCACCCCGTCGACAATCAAAAAGGCGCAGGAGCGAATATGATCGGCAATGACCAATAAGGACTTATCGCTTCTATCTTTGGCGCCGGTGACGTCGACAATAGCGTCAAGAAGGTTCTGGAACAGGTCGATATCGTAGTTGCTATGCACGCCCTGCATAATGGCGGCAATGCGCTCAAGCCCCATGCCGGTATCGATAGAGGGGTTGGGCAAGGGCGTCATGGCGCCGTCGGCCGAGCGTTCAAACTGCATGAACACCAGGTTCCAGATTTCGATATAGCGATCGCCGTCGTCATTGGGGCTGCCCGGGGGGCCGCCGAAGACTGACTCGCCGTGGTCGTAAAAAATCTCGGAACTGGGACCACAGGGGCCGGTATCGCCCATCTGCCAGAAGTTGTCTGCATCGAGGCGGGAAAAGCGCTCGGCACTGACGCCGAGTTCTTTGATCCAGATATCAGCGGCCTCATCATCGGATACATGCACGGTTACCCAGAGCTTTTCCGGAGGCAAGCCCAATACCTCGGTGAGGAACTGCCAGGCAAAGCCGATGGCTTCGCGCTTGAAATAGTCGCCAAAGCTGAAATTGCCCAGCATCTCAAAAAACGTGTGATGGCGCGCGGTATAGCCGACGTTTTCCAGATCGTTGTGCTTGCCCCCGGCGCGCACACAGCGCTGGGAACTGGCGGCCCGATTGTAGGGGCGCTGGTCGCCCCCCAGGAACACATCCTTGAACTGCACCATACCCGCATTGGTAAATAACAACGTGGGGTCGTTCCCCGGGATCAGCGAACTGCTCGCCACCCGCTGATGGCCCTGTTGTTCAAAATACTGTAGAAATGCTTCGCGCAATTCGGCACTTTTCATAAATCAATCCAAAGATGGAGTTCTGCTCTCGCCATGATTTCAGTTCGCCAGTTTTTCATCAGTAGTGAGAACCCGCGCCTCGCTTTCGAGCATCACCGGAATGCCATCGCGTATGGGGTAGGCCAAGCCGCTGGCCTTGCACACCAGCTCCTGCTTGTCTTTATCGTAGTCCAGTGGCGCCTTGGTCACCGGGCAAACCAGGATACTCAACAGTTTTTCGTCAATCATTTACCTTCACCTTCTCTTCATCTGTATTGCTGTCTTGCTCGCGGTCTTCGGCTACGGGCATGGCAGCGACTAATAGTTGCGGGTCTATCCGCTGGTCGTACCAGTTCATACGCCAATCCAGGTGCGCCCCGGTGACGCGACCGGTAGCACCGACCTCGGCCACCAGTTGTCCCTGACTGACCTCGTCTCCCTCCTTCACCAGAAGCTTACTCAGATGCAGGAAGCTGGAGTTAAGGCCGTAGCCGTGATCGATCATCAGGGTGCCGCCGGAATAAAACATATTGTCATAGGCCAGGGTCACCACCCCCCCGACCGGCGCCCGCACTTTGGCACCAGTGGGTTGGGCGATATCGACGCCATAGTGGGGCCGACTGGGGACGCCATTATAGACCCGCTGGGAACCGAAAACACCCGTTATAGGGCCGAGCAGCGGCCATTCGAAAGCGGTCAGAAAATCGTTGCGACTGGAATCCACCCTGCGCGCCTGGCCCACCAACGCGCCCTCCTTGCGGATACGCTGCAGATCCTCTTCGCTGGGACTCATGATCTTTTTGGATATGCCGGTGATATTCTGCATTTTGTAATCGCGCTTGCTGATGTCAAATACCCGCTGCTGCGACTGGCCATCTGCGGTTTCCAGCCTGAGCAGCATCGGCGTTCTGTTATCACGCCCCAGACCGAGAACATAGTCACCGTCTGCGGTGGCGCGAACCTCGCGGCCACCCCAAAAAATGCGACTATCGGCGGGCGCTTTGCCGAACAGCAGCCCCCCCTGGGTAAAATCGCCCCGTAATACGATAAGCTCATCCTGTTCTGCGGCGTTGCCGGTGGTGGCAACTGCCAGGCTGAAAACGATGGCGAGTGAGTGTGATATCCAATAATTAATCATGATGCCGATTTACTTCCCCTATGGTTTTGTGACAGATACTTTGGTTTTTGTAACAGATACTTTGGTTTTGTTACCGACACTTCCCCATGGCAAGATCCGGTAAAACTGGCAGCACGAGTAAAATTCTTAGCTGCACAGCGCCAAGTATGACAAACTATTTCATGCAGCACGTTACATACGATAGCCATATCACGGTCAAAGTGACCTTATTATAAAGCGATATTCAATGGGCCGTTACCGAAAACCCCGTCCGCCGGGCTCCGC
>CBDUUA010000250.1:0-4171 GCA_965370135.1 uncultured Cellvibrionales bacterium | reverse complement strand
GCTCCAGTAGACGCCCGTCGGAATCCATGGTGAGCTACTGTGGGCGGGTTGCCGAACTGTATCCCGTGATGGCGAATACCTTGACTCAATTCTCCGCAGTCTACTCGGCGCTGGCCTATGCTGATTTGCGTTACCATTGGGGCCGGCGTCTACGACTGCACGGCTTGGTGCTCAAACTGGCCGGACAAGTTATCGCGCTCAAGCTGGGGTCGACAGCGCTCGGCCCGAAGTTTAATCACCAACAGGGCGGCCACAAGCAGCAGAGGCAGCATCTATCCTGATGCAGGCATTTGAGTACACCCACGAACTAGCCTGGACTACCCTTAAAGATTTTCTTGAATACCAGGGACAAATGAATATTTATGGATCAAAAGATGCATCTCGAAAATCCTTCCAGTTAGGCATTATTGGAGATGGTGATGGCTGGATGGACATGATCCGGAGCCGCAACAAAGGCTCGCATACCTATAACAGGGAAACGGCTGAGGAGATTGTTACTGCCCTACGAACTTGATTTGTCGATCTTCCATCAGATAGACAATCCTGACTTGCTTGATCATATCAAGCGCAAGGGGGTGGTTTTTTATAATCGAGAGCAATAAGCGGCGCCTCGCTGGCCCCGACGTCCGCACCGCGACTGCCGGGGCCGTTCTGGCTCCGCCCTACACTTCCACGATTTCAACTGCGGCGATTTGCTTGCCTCTTTCCGCTCCGCTCTGGAAGTCGGCGATTTCGTTAAAATTCATGTAGCGATAGATATCCCCGGCCATGGAGTCGATATTCTTTACGTATTCCTGGTATTCAGCGGGCGTCGGCAGCTTGCCGAGTATGGCTCCTACCGCAGCCAGTTCTGCTGAGACGAGGTAAACATTGGCGCCATCACCGAGGCGGTTGGGGAAGTTTCTGGTTGATGTCGACAGCACCGTGGCGCCGGCGGCTACCCGGGCCTGGTTGCCCATGCACAGGGAACAGCCGGGCATCTCGGTACGGGCGCCGGCGCGGCCGTAGATATTATAATAGCCTTCCTCCATCAGTATGTGTTCATCCATCTTGGTGGGAGGGGCCAACCACAGACGGGTGGAAATGCCGCCATCGTGGGCTTCAAGTAATTTGCCGGCAGCGCGGAAGTGACCGATGTTGGTCATGCAGGAACCAATAAAAACCTCATCCACTGTATCCCCGGCCACGGCTGACAACAGGCGTGCATCATCCGGGTCGTTAGGGCAGCAGACGACCGGCTCATTGATCTCGGCGAGGTCGATCTCGATGATCGAGGCGTATTGCGCGTCGGTATCGGCTTTCATGAGCTCGGGCTGCTCCAGCCAGGCTTCCATTTTTGCAGCGCGTCGCTCCAGTGTGCGGGGATCGCCATAGCCCTCGCCGACCATCCAGCGCAGCAGGGTGATATTGGAGCGCAGGTATTCGGCCACTGAATCCTCAGACAGTTCGATGGTGCAGCCTGCGGCAGAGCGCTCGGCTGAGGCATCGGACAATTCGAAAGCCTGTTCGATGGTCAGGTCTTTCAGGCCTTCGATTTCCAGGATGCGGCCGGAGAAGATATTCTTTTTACCCTGTTTGGCAACGCTCAGCAGGCCCTCCTTGATCGCGTAGAAGGGGATTGCGTGAACCAGGTCACGCAGGGTGATGCCCGGCTGCATTTCGCCCTTGAAACGCACCAGTACAGATTCCGGCATATCCAGCGGCATAACGCCGGTGGCAGCAGCAAAGGCCACCAGGCCCGAACCCGCAGGAAAAGAAATGCCCATGGGGAAGCGGGTGTGTGAATCGCCGCCAGTGCCGACGGTATCCGGCAGCAGCATGCGATTGAGCCAGCTATGAATGATACCGTCACCGGGTCGCAGGGAAACGCCACCGCGGGTCATAATGAAATCCGGCAAGGTGTGCTGGGTTTCAATGTCCACCGGCTTGGGGTAGGCCGCGGTATGACAAAAAGACTGCATTACCAGGTCGGTGGAAAAGCCGAGGCAGGCCAGGTCTTTCAGTTCATCCCGGGTCATCGGGCCGGTGGTGTCCTGGGAGCCGACGGTGGTCATTTTGGGCTCGCAGTAAGTGCCGGGGCGTATGCCGTCGACACCACAGGCGCGACCCACCATTTTTTGTCCGAGGGTAAAGCCCCTGCCGGAATCACCTGGCTGTATCGGTTTGCGGAACAGTTCTGATGCTTCAAGCCCCAGTGATTCGCGGGCGCGATCAGTCAGGCCGCGACCGATAATCAGGTTGATGCGGCCACCGGCGCGCACCTCGTCGAGTAGCACATCGGACTTCAAGGCAAACTCAGAGATCAGCTCACCGCTGTCGGCGTTGAGGATTTTGCCGTCATAGGGGCGAATTTCGATGACATCACCGGAATTCAGTTGCTCGACCGGCGCCTCGAAAACCAGTGCGCCGGCATCTTCCATGGTGTTATAGAATATGGGAGCGATTTTTTCGCCAATGCAAATGCCGCCGCTGCGCTTATTGGGCACTCCGGGCATATCGTCACCGATATACCAGAGGATGGAATTGGTGGCCGATTTGCGGGATGAGCCCGTGCCGACCACATCGCCGACAAAGGCAATCGGGTGGCCTTTGGCTGCCAGATCCTCGATTTGCTGCTTGGCGTTGGTGATGCCCTCACGAGGCATTTTATACATCGCCAGGGCATGCAGCGGAATGTCCGGCCGCGACCAGGCGTCGGGGGCGGGGGAGAGGTCATCGGTATTGGTTTCGCCGGTTACCTTGAATACTGATACCACCATCGACTCAGGTACCGGGTCACGGCGGGTAAACCACTCGGCATCGGCCCATGACTGCAATATGCCCTGGGCCTGGGGATTGCCGGCACTGGCCCTGGTTTCAACATCGTGGAAAGCGTCGAACATCAACAGCGTATGCTTGAGCTGCTCAGCGGCGAGGGCGGCCAATTTTTCGTCATCATTATCGCCATCCAATAGGGTGACCAGGGTTTCGATATTGTAACCGCCATGCATCTCGCCCAGCAGGGTGATGGCAGTTGTTTTGTCAATCAGGGGCGATTCGGCTTCGCCCAGTGCGATTGCGGATAAAAAGCCGCCCTTGACGTAGGCCGCCTCATCGACTCCCGGTGGTACCCGGTTGGTAATGAGGTCTACCAGGGTTTGCTCCTCCCCGGCTGGAGGGTTTTTTAACAGCTCAACCAAATCGGCGACCTGCTCTGGGGAAAGCGGTTTCGGCGGAATGCCGGATTCTGCACGTTCTGCGACATGTTTGCGATAGGCTTCGAGCACCTTGGTATCCTCCAGGCTTGCAGATTGGGCGGCGAGTCAGCGTACAGCGCTGACTACATCCTCAAAAGGGGCGAAATTATAACGTAAATTTTATGCTAAGTTAAATTGTCGCGGGGTCGTATGCCCCCGTCATTTTTAGTAGATCGCGTTTGATAGTGTCTATTTGCCGCGACTATCGATGGTGTTCGAGACATGCTCACGACTTTAGTCCATGAGGTAGTCCATGAGGTAGCCCATGTTGTTCTGCGGTGAGATGGCCGCTGGATCCGGGTGTCGATTTTTCATTCGGGCGCAATGAAAAATCTGGCGCGCCGGATTTTTTATCTGCCAGTGGGAACTGATCGGCAATGATTTTTCTTGGCTGTATTTAATACTGGCATATTAAATTAGTAAATGCATATAAAACAATGATATGCGTAGTATATATAAAAACTATATTAGGAATATGGTGCTGTTTCTACAGGCTTTGACCCGATATACTGCGGCCCCCCTCAGGTGTATAGGCAGGCATATGGCACAATTATCGGAGATACTGGATTTTCTCGCGTGTAAAACCCCGCAGCCTTGGCTGGAGCAGGCGCAGCAGCAACAAGCCGTGCTGCTCGTGGATCATGCCAACTGTGAGAAGAAAGCGGCCAGTACGGCGATGAACCTGATGTATCGCTACATCAGTTATGGGGATCTGCTCACCAAAATGTCTCGACTGGCGCGGGAGGAGCTGCGCCACTTTGAGCAGGTACTGGCCTTGATGAACGAGCGCCAAATCGAATACGTCTATGTGTCGCCCTCTCGCTATGCCCGGGGCTTGCGCCAGTATGTTCGCACCCATGAACCGGCCCGACTGGTCGACGTGCTGATTATCGGTGCTTTTATCGAGGCGCGCTCCTGCGAGCGTTTTGCTGCGC
>CBDUUA010000249.1:0-4185 GCA_965370135.1 uncultured Cellvibrionales bacterium | reverse complement strand
GAAACCGCAATCCACGAAGAGTGCGGTTTATTAGCATGGTCACCCTTGGCGAGAGGAATATTGAGTGGCAAATACCTGAACGGTGCTCGCCCCGAGGGCACACGCCTTGCCCTTGATACTCGCCCGGAACATCGTACCGGCGCGCAAATCGATAGCGCGGTGGAAAAGTATATCAATTTGGCAAATCGCTGTGGTCTGGATGTCTGCCAGATGGCGCTGGCATTTGTGAATCAACGACCTTTTGTGAGTTCAACGCTGATCGGCGCGACCAATATGAAACAGTTGAAAAGCAATATTGATTCTATTGCCCTTGTGCTTTCCCCTGATATTGAAAAAGAAATAGAACAGATACGGCGAGAACACCCTATGCCGTATTGACGTTATCAGTACTCCATCCGGTTGCGCTCTTGCAGCCAACAACTGGGAGGCTGCATCCATGTTGACCATCGCTTGGCAAATCGTGATAGGGCTGGGAGTCTTCCTCTACGGCATGTCACGACTGGAAGCCGGTATCGCCGCACTCAGTGATGTGCGACTCAAGCGCTGGTTGGCCCATTCCACCGGCACACCGCTGGGCAGCGCCGGTTTCGGCGCCCTGGTAACGGCGATCTTGCAGAGCAGCTCGATGGTGAGCCTGTTGGTGCTGGCCTTTGCCAGTGCCGGCCTGATGCCGCTGTACAACGCCATCGGCGTATTGCTGGGCGCCAACCTGGGCACTACCCTTACCGGCTGGATTGTCGCGACCCTGGGCTTCAAGCTCGACCTGGCCCAACTGGCCCTGCCCCTGCTGGGTCTCGGCGGCCTGAGCCAGGTATTGAGCCGACCCGGCCACAAGCTCTATAGCTGGGGTAAAATCGCCCTGGGCCTGGGTTTACTGTTATTCGGCCTGTCCCTGATGAAGGACAGCGTCGGCGACCTACCCGAGCGCTGGGATATGTCGCTGCTTAAGGGTTATAGCCCGGTAGTCTACCTGCTGGCGGGCACGGCGATCACCGCCCTGATCCAGTCCAGCTCGGCGGCGGTGATGCTGACGCTGACGGCACTGAACGGGGGTTTGATCACACTGCCGGAGGCTGGCGCCCTGGTCATCGGTGCCGACCTCGGCACCACCAGCACCACCTTGTTAGCCAGCATTAGCGGCCCCGGTATCAAGCGACAGCTGGCCGTGGCGCAACTGGTATTCAACCTGGTGGTGGACTTCGGCGCCTTTATCCTGCTATTGCCTTTGCTGCCGGCCATCATCGGCTGGCTGGGCCTGGAAGACCCGCTGTACAGCGTGGTGGCATTCCATAGCTGCATCAACCTGATCGGCCTGCTGGTATTCCTGCCGTTGCTCAAACCCTACGCGCGCTGGGTGGGCAAGTATTTTGTGCCGCAGCAGGACGGCATTGCCGTGCTCACCCGCATCGAGACACCGGTACCTGAAGCCGCCCTGCCCGCCATGGCCGCCGCGCTGCAACAGCTCTGGCTGGTCGCCGCAGTCAACAACCTGGGCCTGTTCCAGCTCGAAATCGAGCAGCTGACTATTGATGACGGCGACCACCGACACGGAGAGCTAAAAGGAATCAGCGGCGCCGGTTTTTCACATGACGGGTGGGTAGCGCCACCAGCGGGTCATCGGGCCACGGGTGCTTGGGATAGCGGCCCTTCATATCTTTTTTCACATCCTGATAACTACCGCGCCAGAAACCGGCCAAATCCTGGGTCACTTGTAGCGGCCGTCGTGCCGGTGACAATAAATGCAACAGCAGCGCCACCCGGCCATTGGCAACGCTGGGGGTTTGCTCACAGCCAAACATCTCTTGCAACTTGACCGCCAGTACCGGCGGCTGATGGCAGTAGTCGATCTCGATACTGGAACCGGAGGGCACCTTGATCCGCGGCGGCGCCAGCACCTCCAGCTGCCGGGGCAATGGCCAGGGCAATAGCTTCTGCAACAGTGAGGCCAGATCCAGCTTCTGCAATCGCGCCAGGCTGTCGACATCATCCAGCCAGGGCAGTAACCATTGCTCTGCGCTCGCCAGCAGTTCGGCATCCGAAACATCCGGCCATGGATTGTCGTCATCCAGGAAGAATTCACGCAACAACAGCACCCTGGCCTGCCATTGCCGCAGCGCGGGATTCCAGGGCAACACATCGAGACCGCGCCGTCGCAACATGGCCAGTAGCGCCGGTCTTTTCGACTCGGGGGAAAGTCTGGTCAACGGGCGCGTGGCCAGCAGCAGCGCCCCCACCTGCAAGCGAGTTTCCGCCACCATGCGCTCGGCCTTGTCGTCCCACAACACCTGTTGCCGCTGTTGCACCTGGTCGGCCAACACACTATCGAATAAACGGGGGTCGAGGGCTGCGGCAGAATAGATACGATCTTCCGCCACGCCGACCCGGCCGCCCAATTCGGCAACCGCCAGCCACTGGGAATTGACCAGCGCGTCACCCTGCCCCAGCAAAGCGCTGCGGCCATTGCTCAACTGGTAAGCGCCACTGTTGCCACCACGACGCCTGGCTATGCGATCGGGATAGGCACTGGCCACCAACATGCCCAGGCCCTCATGCAGCCCCTCATTTAGACCCTCATGTATCCCCTCATTTAGCCCCTCATTTAAACCAGGACTTTGCCGTTGTTTGCCGGCGGCGATACACAGCCTGGCAAAGCGCTTTGCCTGTTGCCGGATACGCTGCCGCCAGCCGCGCTGTGACGGCGGGCAAGTCGAGTCGCCGTTTACTACCGACCAGCGATACCACAAGTCGGCCCCATACTGTCCCAGCGGATCGCGCTCGGACAATAGCGCCGCCAGATGGCAGGCCAGGGGCTGTAGTCCGTGATCGACGCCGACTAACAGTAGATGAGCCAGCCGAGGATGAACCGGCAGGGTCGCCATGCGCTCACCGTGACGGCTCAATTGCCAGCGGCCACCGGCAGTTTTTTCCGTGGCGCCAAATTCCCCCAGTAATGCCAGAGCCTGCTCAAACGGCCCCCGGGGAGGCGGGTCGAGCCAATCCAGCTCCGCCACATCATCCACGCCCCAGCAAAGCAATTGCAATACCAGCGGCGCCAGGTCTGCCTGTAGAATTTCCGGGCTCCCGTGGGCTGCCAACGCGTGTTGCTGGGCCTCACTCCACAGGCGATAACAGCGCCCTGGCCCCAGGCGCCCCGCTCGACCCATGCGCTGGATACTGGACGCTTTCGATATGCGCCGGGTCTGCAAACGGGTCATGCCGGTGGCGGCGTCGAAGGCCGGCTCGCGCACCAGGCCGGAATCGACCACGGTGGTGATACCCTCGATAGTGAGACTGGTTTCAGCGATATTGGTTGCCAACACCAGCTTGCGGCAGCCCGTAGCCGCCGGCTCAATCGCCAGTTGCTGTTGCTCAAGTGACAGACCACCGTATAGGGGGGCGACAACGACAGCCTGTCGCTGAGCTTCCGGCAGGGTAGCTAAACGCTTTGACAAGGCTGACGCCAGGCCTTGAATTTCGCCCTGCCCCGGCAGAAACACCAAGATGCTGTCTGCCTCCGGCCGGCACAGCAAGGGCCAAAGCGTCGCCATCATCGGTTCAACAATCGGCTGCCCCCCTCGCACCGTTTCGCCATAGTGCACCGTCACCGGAAACATGCGACCCTGGGAACTCACCAGCGGCGCATCGCCTAACAGCGCGGCTATGGCGGCACCGTCGAGGGTGGCCGACATCACCAATAGTTTGAGGCCATCGCCCTGCTCCCGATACAGGGCCCGCCCCTGCAGCGCCAGCGCCAACCCCAGATCCGAGTCGAGATTGCGCTCGTGGAACTCATCGAATATCACCAGGCCGACACCGACCAGCGCCGGGTCGCTCTGTAACATGCGGGTGAGGATACCCTCGGTAATGACTTCTATGCGGGTAGCCGGCCCGATGCGGGTATCGAGACGCATGCGGTAACCCACGGTGGCGCCGACTTGCTCGCCCAATAGCTGGGCCATGCGCCCGGCCGCCGCTCGCGCAGCCAAACGGCGGGGCTCCAGCAACAGGATTTTTTTTCCCCGCAACCAAGGCTGCACCAACATCGCCAACGGTACCAGGGTGGTCTTACCGGCGCCCGGGGGAGCCTGCAACACGACTTCATCCCTGCTTGCCAGTTGCCGGCACAAATCACCCAGTACCCCGGTAATCGGCAGCACGCTCTGGTCAATAACCCGGGCAGCCGAG
>CBDUUA010000248.1:0-4204 GCA_965370135.1 uncultured Cellvibrionales bacterium | reverse complement strand
TTGAAGTCAACGGCGCGAAAGCAATCAACATACTGCTGCGGATAGACAAAGTCGAGGTGGTCGGTGCCGGTAAAGACGCATAACAGTTTTACCTGTCTGTCGACCAGCCCGAGCAAACCGGATTGCAGCATCTCCTTTGCGGGTCTGGCCGCGAATAGCGGCTGTTCCAAAAAGCGTGCATCCACCCTTGGAGCCTCATCGGGATCAATGCCGGGTTCTCCACGCAGTTTCGCCAGTGCTCTCTTGGCCGTACTTTTCCAGTGTTTCAATTTGACCAATCGAGGGCCATAAAAATACAAATAGCTCTTCCAGGTGGGGTAGCAGTGGCCGTCAATCTGTATCAGGCCGACCACTCGCGGGTCATCAATGGCGGCAAGCAGGGCATTGTGGGCACCGGAGCACAAGCCGCAAAGAATAAAGCGTCGCGCACTGTAATGTTTTTCAATGTAGTCCAGTACTTCACGAATTTCTTCCTGTGCCAGCTGTTCCAGGCTGGTGTTCTTGCCGCGCTTGTCACTGTCGCCGATCCCGGAAAAATCGAAGCGTACACACAACAGGCCCGCACGCTCTGCCAATTCCCGAGCCAGCTTGACCGAAAGGCGACACGCCCCGACATGGTGCATAACGCCTGAGTTCATAATGACAAATACGGGTTTGTCCGGGTCGGCTTGTGGTGGTTCACAGATCACGCCGGCCAGCGGCACAGGCCTGCCAATATTTATGACTCGTTCACGCATCAGGTTTTTTTAGCCTTCGTTTAGCCTTCATTTAGCTCTCGAAAAACCAGCTTTTGATCGCCGTCATGATCGGCTGTGGAAATAGAATGCTGCCAACATTGTCCACGTAGCCCCAGTCATGGGGTGCCGGGTGCAACTGATAGCTGAAGTTCCGGTGCCCGGACCAGGCTTCTTTAAGCGCCATGTAGTCCCGGGACTCGTGGGAAACCAGTTGCAACACGGATGTTATCGGCCTGATGTCGAGTGGAGCGAGGGCCAGTGATTGCAAGCTTTGCTGGAATTTCACCGGCATGCTGAAGCCATTGACATGGATGGTTTGCTCAGTATCGATAAAATTGGACTTGGCAGTCTCTATGGGGAGTTGTGGCAAACCCTGTTTCAGCCTCTCAACATAGGCGTCGCCACTGGTGACGGGATCCCACAAGACCAGCCGGCTTATCTGAGTATATTCACAGGCCGCCAGGGTTGCCATCAAGCCCCCCAGTCGCAGCGCAATGACCGATATTTTTCTTATTGCCGCGATATCGCGCAATTCTTCGATCGCCAACTTGACATCATCTTTCCAATTGCCCGCTTCGAGGCCGTCCATATTGCCGGCGGAGTCGCCGCTGCCCCGGTAGTCAAAGCGCAATACATGGTAGCCCATATCGGCCAAATTCAGGGCGAGTTGCCGAATAGGGCGATGGGCGCGCATGTACTCCTGGCCAAAGGGATAGCAGAAAACGATGCCCTCCGAGCGCTCCCTGTCGGGCCTGGCCTGACAGTAGACGCCGTATAAGGGCGCTGATGATGGGCCAAAAAATAGTGACTCCATGTGCGGCTCGGACTCCTCCGGTGTAGTCTATGGATCTCCGCCCTGTTGATGGTCTGACGGTTCAACGGTTCGACGGTTCAACGTATCAAATATCTACCTCGACTTTTTTATAGTCGGGCACTCATTATAGCGCTATTTGGATTTTTTCTTGTTGAACAGGCGCCTGATTATATTGCCCTCGTCGGCGTGGCTGTCCTGCCCGACGGCGACGGCATTGGCATTCATCTCCAGCTGCTGGTCAACTTGTGCGGCGATTTGCTGAAGCGAGTTGAGCAACATATCCATAGGTGTAACCCTGACGCCCAAGAGTGTTTCGAGGCGATAGATCGCGTCCAGAGCCAGCAGTGAGTGGCCGCCAATATCAAAGAAGTGCTGGTCTACGCCAAACTCTTCTACCTGTAGTACCTCGCGCCAAATACTGGCAATTTGCCGCTCTGTCTCGGTGGTGGCTGCGGTGTGTTGCTGCGCTTTGTCAACGCTCTGGAACGGCTCTGGTAACGCTTTGCGGTTGATCTTGCCACTGGATGTCAGGGGAATAGTATCCAGCTCCACGAACAACTGCGGGATCATATATCGAGGCAGATGCTCGCGCAGATAGCCGCGCAATTCAGTATTGCTCATGGAGCTGCCGTCTTCGAAACAGACGTAGGCGATGAGCCGCTGGTCGTTACTGCGATCTTCTCGCACAGTAGTGACCGCCCGCAGCACCGAGGGCTGTCGCTCCAACACGGTATCTATCTCTCCCAACTCGATTCGCTGGCCGCGGATTTTAACCTGCGAGTCGTAGCGACCGATGTATTCGATCGCGCCGTCAGCCCTGAACCTTGCGAGGTCGCCACTGCGATAGAGCCGTGCTGAAGCTACAGTATCGAAGGGGTTCGGTGTAAACGAGAGCTCATCCAGCTCCGGCCTTTGCAGATAGCCACGAGCCAGCTGTACGCCGCCGATATATAACTCGCCGACGACGCCAATGGGCTGGGCTTGCATGGATGGATCGAGTACGTAGAGTTGGGTGTTGGCGACCGGCCTGCCGATGGGTACCGTATCGGAAGCGTCAGTCGCATCACAGTGCCAGCTGCTGACGTCAACGCTCGCCTCGGTGGGGCCGTAAAGATTATGCAACTCGGTATCGGGCAAGAGCTGGTAGAACGAGTCCTGTAAATCGCGCTTCAAGGCTTCGCCACTACAGATGACTCTTTTTAGCCCGCTGCATTTGGCCGCGTCACGATCTGCCAGAAATGCCTGCAGCATCGAGGGAACGAAGTGCAGCAGCGTAATCTGATAGTTCGCAATAGTATCGATAAGATAGGAGGGTGACTTGTGTCCCTCCGGCTCGGCCAGTACCAGGCGCGCACCGCATAGTAGCGGCAGGAAAAACTCCCACAATGATACGTCAAAGGTATAGGGCGTTTTTTGTAATACGCTGTCGTCTGGCCCCAGAGGATAGTTCTGAGCCATCCACAGCAGGCGATTGCAGATTCCCCGGTGCTCGATCATGACCCCTTTGGGCTGGCCGGTCGAGCCGGAGGTGTAGATCACATAGGCGAGATTATCGGCGTTCGCGGTGGACACGAAGCGGCTGGCGTCCTCGGTTGCCACTTCTGCCCAATCCTTATCCATTGCCAGTGCAGATAGATCGCCCGGTAGACGAGGGCTGAACTTTTGTTGGCACAACACGATATTGGCGCCCGATTGTTGCAGCATAAAGTGCAAGCGCTCATCCGGGCAGTCGGGGTCAAGAGGCAAATAGGCGGCGCCGGACTTGAGGATGCCGACTATCGCAATCACCATGTCCAGTGACCGCTCCATCAGTATCGGTATCAATTGATCCGGGCCGGCACCGCGCTGGCGAAGCCACTGGCCAAGTTGGTTGGCTCTTTGTTCCAGTTGCAGGTAACTCAGGGTGTTCTCACCCATTACAACAGCAATGCTGTCTGGTGATGCGTCCACAGTCGACTCAAACAGTGACATCAGCGTGGAATTTTCTATGGTATCTTCTAGAGGGTAGTCAATGTGGGTGTCGTTCCAATCCTGCAATAGCATTTGCCGGGATTGTGGCGACATCATTTGCAACTGCGACACGGCATTTTCCGGCGTATCCACCAGTTGCTGCAATAGGAGCTGATAGGATTCAATCCAGCGGGACACTGAATCGGCGTCAAACAGGTCGGTGTTATGGTCAACTTCGAGGGACAGGCTTTGAGCTTCCTCGACGATATTAAAGAACAAGTCGTGTTTGACGTATTCCCTCGGGCAGACCGCATATTGGGCCGCTACGCCGTCGAAATCAAAGCTTTCCATGCCTTGATCCAGGTTGAAAATCGCCGACACCAGCGGCGCTCTCCCCGGGTCGCGGTTTATGGGCAGGTTTTTGAGCAGACCTCCGTAGGTGAAATGTTGGTGCTCATTGGCGTCCAGAATCATATCCCGAACTTGCATCAATAGGTCTCGATAGGGGCTGGCGGTATTGATGCGGGTGCGAAACGGCAGAAAGCTTACGCAGTGACCGACCAGGTTGGTCTGACCCCAAACGGCCTGTCCGGCGACGGGTACACCGATAATAAGATCGTCTTGCCCGGACAATTTTTGCAGCAAAACCGAGAACACGGAGAACAGGGTAGTGAACAAGGTGCAATTGTTTTTGCTGCTATAG
>CBDUUA010000247.1:0-4229 GCA_965370135.1 uncultured Cellvibrionales bacterium | reverse complement strand
CCGGATCGCAGCTGGTGGGCCGAGGAGAGCGACTGGGAGATATTCGATAAATTTCGCAGTGCTCCCAAACTGGTCAACTATATGCTGGAAAAAACCAACAGCGCCAAGGCGCCGTGGCACGTGATCGATGGTACCGATGACAATTTTCGCGACTTGACAGTGGCCAGTATTCTTCGCGACGCGCTGCAGGCCCGGCTGGCCCACCCACCGCAGCCGATTGAAAGTGAGCGCATAGAAAAAGAGTATGACGATGCCCTGGGTGCGGTTGATCTCAGCCAGGCGCTCACCAAGCGGCAGTACAAAAGTCAGCTTGCCAAACAGCAGCGCCGCCTGCACGATCTGATGCGACGCGCCCATGACCAGGGCGTGTCCACGGTGCTGGCCTTTGAGGGCTGGGATGCCGGTGGCAAAGGGGGCGCGATCAGGCGCCTGACCAGTGCCTTGCCGGTGCGCAGTTACAAGCTTGTTTCCATTGCGGCACCGACTGATGAAGAAAAAGCACGCCATTATCTGTGGCGGTTCTGGCGCCACATGCCACGGGCGGGCAATGCTGTTATTTTTGACCGAACCTGGTACGGCAGGGTCACGGTTGAGCGCATCGAGGGCTATGCTGCCCCGGCGGAATGGCAGCGCGCCTATCGCGAGATCAACGACTTCGAGCGACAGCTCCGGCACCGCGGCATACTGGTACTCAAGTTCTGGTTGCATATCTCTCCCGAGGAACAGTTGGCGCGCTTCCAGGCGCGGGAGGTCACCCCGTACAAGAAGTACAAGATCACCGACGAGGACTACCGCAACCGCAGCAAGTGGGATGAGTACGCCGTGGCCATCAACGAGATGGTGGCCAAAACCAGTACCGAGCACGCCCCCTGGCACCTGGTGCCGGCCAATGACAAGCGCTTCGCCAGGATCTATGTGCTGAAAACCGTTTGCGATGGCCTGGAGAAACTCCTTAAAAGCAAAAAATAGCTTTAGAGTGGGAGTGACACCGTGGCCCATTGCGTCCTGCAGTGGGCCGCTGGCCTGTGCTGGGTTTACCAGCAAGGTGCAAAAGTTGGCTCAATGATTTGCCTATCCCCACCGTCAGGTAGCGGTTTATCCTTTAACGCTTGCCGCCCCCCTGCAGCCAGCGCCCGGATCTGAAGGTCACTAGCAGAATAATCACCTTGACCGCGTAATCCGCAAACAGCATGCCGTAGAGCCACATCACCGGCGCATCCAGGTATACCACCAGCAGACCGCCCAGCAGGCGAGTAGTGAGTCCGCTAAAGGTGGCGGCCAATGGCGTGCGGGTATCTCCCGCCCCGCGCAGTGCACCGGCGAGAGATACTTCCACCGCCATCAACGGCATCACCAGCGACAACACCCACAGAAACTGTACCGAGGCATCGATGACCACCGGGTCGCCGACCATAAACGCACTCAAGGGTCGGGCAAAGGCAAAGCACAGCGCCGCCAGGGTGGTCATGGCGAGCAGGGTCAACTTGAGCGTGCGCATAGCGCTGTGTTTGGCCTGCAGGGAATTGCCGGAGCCGAGATACTGCGCCACCAGGGTGGCCCCGGCGATACTGAAGCCGTAGCCGACCACGATAATGGCGGAGAGTATGGTAATGCCCAGCCCGTAGGCGGCATAGGCAGCGGTGCCGTAGCGGCTTACCAGCGCCATAAATAACACCAGGCTGAGCTGGATAACACATTGCTCGAGTGCCGCCGGTCCGCCAATCTGTATCAGCTCGCGGTAATTGTTGTCGCTGGAACGGCTAAACGGCAGCGTCAGTTTGCCCTTTAGCCATTTCCAGGCCAGTACCAGGTAGACCAGCAGCGGCGCAATCCCTCCCGCCAGTGCGGCGCCGGCCGGGCCCATCTCCGGCCAGCCGCCCCTGCCGTTGATAAATACCGTACACAAGCCAACGTTCACAGCAGCGCCGACCAGGGAGTAGCGCATCGGCGTTTTCGCATCGCCGGTGGAGCGCACCGCGGTGGAGAGAATCATCGACAGCGCGTAGGCCATATTGAACAGCGACATGATGCGGATAAAACTCGCCGCCATTGCGGCCGGCTCCGGTGACAGGCCAAAAACCAGCGCAATGGGCTCCGCAGAGAGAAAAAAGACCACCCCGGTGACCGCCGCCATCAACATCGCCATGTTGAGTGAGGCGCGAGCTGCAGCGGCCGCAGCGGCGTGATTGCCGCTACCCCAGTGCCGCGCCACCATCGCGGTGGTGGCAGCCGACAAGCCAATCAGCAAGGCCTGGATCAAAAAGTAAACGCGATGGCCGGTGCTGACCGCAGCCACCGCATCGGCGCCGTAACCCGCCACCAGTTTGATATGGGCGAGACCGACTGATGTCAGCATCAGGGTGCTGACGATATTGGGCCATGCCAGCCGCCAGACATGGCGACTGCGAACGCGATCGGCTAGCTCCATTGCTTTCGTAGTGGGGGTGATAGCGGGGGCGAAAGCGGGGGTGATAGTGGGGGTAATAGTGGGGGTAGGTGACAAATGAGAATCATTCGCATTTTTTCTTCCTTGCGCTTTGCCTGGTTGGGGAACGAATAACGTAAGCAATATTCTCTGTAGGGCGGAATTTATTTCGCCAAATGCCCCACCTTCACCCAGATGATGGTCTCTTCTTCAACATAGGGAAAATGCCTGCTCAGGTGCGGGCTGCGAATCCAACTGCCGGCGGGGTAGCGGCCGTGCTCGTCGATAAATTCGCCGCTGATGACGTAGATCTCTTCGCCGCCAAAATGGGTGTGGGCTTGAAAGCGCTCACCGGCGGGCCATTTGACCAGCGCCACCTGTTCGCTCTCGAAGCTGTGCAACGGCATCACCTGCAGATTCCCCTGGCCGGGTAACCAGGGAGTGTTGGTGGTGTCTATCACGACATGCTCGCGGTCATCGGCCTGAAACTGGTGCAGTTTGACCAGGATGATGCAGCCCTCGTTGCTGAAGGGTGCGTGGCGAAAGCCCTCGGGGTTGCGAAAGTAAGTGCCGGCGGGGTAGTCGCCGCTGTCATCGGAGAAGGTGCCCTCCAGCACCAGGATCTCTTCACCCAGGGGATGATCGTGGGCGGAAAAGCTGGCGCCGGGGTCGTAGCGCACAATACTGGTGGCGTGGCCGCGCTCGGCATCTTCCCTGGCCAGGGGTTTGCGCCACACGCCGGCACTGGGGCTGGCCTGCCAGGGTTGCTTGCGGGTATCGACGACCACCCGCTGGCTGAAGTCCATATTGATCATTTGCTTGCTTACATCCTGTATTTGGTGAGGCTGTAGCCATTGCTGTATATTGCCCAGTGTATTGAAAAGAGGTTTGTCGGGATAGCCCTGGGGCAACTGCCAATCCTCCCCGCTGGGTAAATCCTTGAGGAGAATGATGAGTATCGAAGAGTTATTACTGCGCCTGCGCAATCAGCCGGAAACCATCGAGTTTGACCAGGTGATGGCGGTGATCGCCAGGCACTACAATTATACCCCCACCGCGTTCAGCAACGGAGAGGTGAACAACCCGGCGGGCAGTAACGAAGGCTCCTGCAAATTGTTTGCCTTTGCCCAACTGCAGGGTTTGAGCGAGATGGAAACCCTGGCCTTGTTTGGCCGGTACTACCGCGACGATGTATTGGGCAAGCCGGCGGGAGATGACCACGCCAATATCCGCAATTTTATTCTCGACGGCTGGTTGGGGATTCGCTTCGATGGTGTGGCCTTAAAATCTGTCACCCCTCCTGCAGACGAGCGATAAACGCTGTTATCGATCAGTAACAGGTCGGGGAATTCCGCCGTTTCGTATGGGTAGACGGCGGCGCGCAGCTGCTGCACGTAAACGTAGGCGCTGACGTTATAGGATCAGCAATGCCTCGCGCTGCTCTATGTGACCCATTCCGTCCAGGAGCTTGATCGTTTGGCCTGGCGGAGCTTTTCTGTCCTTGGTCCCGGGACAAGGGACGGATTGCAGGGTGACAAATTCATGATGAAGAGCCAGGATATCATCGTTCTCTTAAAGCTGGTCAGTTTACATCAGAAAGATGATGTAAAGCCTGAATGCTTTAGTGTGCGAGCCATCGCCGCCGCCACGGGCATTAGCAAGACGGAATTGCGTTACGCGAGGATTGATTTAGCTATGCGCACCAATATCTCGTTCGGTAAGTACTATTCGTTCGCTACTGGCGATAGCCCTCAATAGAAAGCTGTTTTTGAAGCAGTTGGCTGCCCCAGTAGAGCACCAACCA
>CBDUUA010000246.1:0-4243 GCA_965370135.1 uncultured Cellvibrionales bacterium | reverse complement strand
CCTGTTCCCGGACGCGGTGAATCTCATCCCGCACCGCCGCCGCTTCTTCAAACTCCAGGTCCCGGGCGTGCTGCTGCATGCGATTTTCAAGCTGTTTGATCAGGCCGGCCAATTGGCCAGCATTCATATGGCTGATATCAACCGGAGCCGGTGCTGCTGCCTTGCCGCGCTTGCCCTTGCCTTTTTTGCGCGCGCCCATGGGGCCGGACTCGAGAATATCGGTGACTTTCTTGCGGATGGTGCGGGGCGTAATACCATGCTCCCGATTGTGGGCCTCCTGCTTTTGTCGGCGGCGCTCGGTTTCATCCATCGCCCGCTGCATCGAGCCGGTGATCCGATCTGCGTAGAGTATCGCCTTGCCATTGATATTGCGGGCGGCGCGACCCATGGTCTGGATGAGGGAGCGATCAGAGCGCAGGAAGCCCTCCTTGTCTGCATCGAGAATCGCCACCAGTGAAACCTCGGGTATATCCAGTCCCTCCCGCAACAGGTTGATCCCCACCAGCACATCGAATTTTCCCAGCCGCAGGTCATGAATGATTTCCATGCGCTCTACCGTGTCGATATCGGAATGCATATAGCGAACCTTGACCCCGTGCTCATCGAGGTATTCCGACAGGTCTTCCGCCATGCGCTTGGTCAGGGTGGTGACCAGGACTCGATCCCCCACTTCTGTGCGTTTGTGGATCTCGGACAACAGATCGTCGACCTGGGTCGTCGCCGGCCGAATTTCCACCACCGGGTCGACCAGCCCGGTGGGCCGCACCACCTGCTCGACAACCTGATCGGCATGTTCCTTCTCATAGGCTCCCGGCGTGGCCGACACAAATATCGCCTGAGACACCAATCGCTCCCACTCATCGAAGCGCAGCGGTCGGTTATCCAGGGCCGAGGGCAAGCGAAAGCCGTAGTTCACCAGAGTTTCCTTGCGCGATCGATCTCCTTTATACATAGCGCCCAACTGCGGGATAGTGGCATGGGACTCATCGATAACCACCAACGCATTGCCCGGCAGGTAATCGAACAGGGTCGGCGGTGGCGCACCGGGGTCGCGGCCGGACAGGTAGCGCGAGTAATTTTCGATACCCGAGCAATAACCTAACTCGCGAATCATTTCCAGATCGTAGCGGGTTCGCTGCTCCAGGCGCTGAGCCTCGACCAGGCGGTGCTCACCGCGCAGCTGCTCCAGGCGATCGCGCAGTTCATCTTCAATGTGCTCGGTCGCCTGCAGCAATTTTTCCCGCGGTGTCACATAGTGGGATTTGGGGTAAATAGTGATGCGCGGCACCTTGGCCACAACTTCCCCCGTTAGCGGATCAAACACACTGATACCGTCGATAAGATCGTCAAACAATTCAATTCTTACCGCCTCGCACTCCGAGTCCGCAGGAAACACATCGATGATGTCACCCCGAACCCGGTAGGTGGCCCGGTGAAAATCCGTATCATTGCGCGTGTATTGCAATTCGGCTAGCCGCCGCAAGATGGCGCGCTGGTCGATAGGATCGCCCCGCACCAGATGCAATACCATTTTGAGGTAGGACTCGGGATCGCCCAGGCCATAGATAGCGGACACCGTCGCCACCACCAGCGCATCGTCCCGCTCCATCAGGGCCTTGGTGGCCGACAAGCGCATCTGTTCGATATGCTCATTGATAGACGAATCTTTCTCGATAAAGGTATCCGAGGATGGCACGTAGGCTTCCGGCTGGTAGTAGTCGTAATAGGAAACAAAATACTCTACGGCGTTGTTGGGGAAGAATTGTTTGAACTCGCCGTAGAGCTGTGCCGCGAGGGTTTTATTGTGGGCCATCACGATGATGGGGCGCTGCACCTGCTCCACCACCTTGGCAATGGTAAAGGTCTTGCCGGAGCCGGTAACCCCCAACAGGGTTTGGTACAACAAACCGTTGTTGAGCCCCTCGACCAGGCTGGCAATGGCGGTGGGCTGATCCCCGGCTGGCTCAAAATCCGATGTTACCGTAAAGCGTGTCGCCATCCCCTCTCCACCTTGCCCGGCTTATAAATCGGCGAATTTTACCACGCGAACCTTCAATAGGGGGTGTTCATCTGCGCCGATCCAACGCCAGCACAGGGTGCCAATGCGGTGCCCCGCTGTCTCTATCCAATTCGGCACGCCCGGGTCGGCATGGGAGATAGTCACCACCACACTGCCGTCGGGCTCGTAGTGGGCCGTATGTTTGTTGATATGAATCCGGTGGTAGCGATAATCCAGGGATTCCATCCACCAGTTGTTCAACTGAAAATTCCAGCTCTGGCACGTTGGAATAGTAGGCGCCTCGATCACCAACACCTCGTCCTCGGCCAATTCCCAGGCACTGTGGAAGTAAAAAATATTGGGGTCGCCGCCGATGGCCTGGCAGTAGGCCTGATCCGCGGCAGGCAGTTGGTTGAGCGTCGGCAAAAAGCTCTCAGACCAGTCTTCAAACAATCTGGCGCTGCCCTGCACGAACATGGTCGCACCCTGCAAGCCGCGGACCAATTTCTCCGCGGTCAAGGGCTCAGGGCGCTCACCCTCAGCGCCGATGCGCTCTATCTTCAACTCCGCAGCCTGCTCATGGATGCGATCCTGGAAGGTCTGCCGCACGTTGATGGAATTGGTTCGCGGCCCCATGGGCAGCCAATTGCCGGGGTGGCGCTGTTGGCTGATGATCAATTCAAAGCTGCCGTCAGCATTGATCGTCATGTCCCGGGCATCAATATAGCCCGTGGTTTCCATACCGCCGCCGCTGGCATATTTATTGATAACGGCGCCAAAGCCCAGGTAGTCGACGGTGCCACGGTTGCCGTGGATGCGATAATCGTATTGCGGATCTAACGCGCAACTCTGGTAGTAATTGTCCGGATTATCGGCACCGAGCTTGATAGTTTCGTGGGCGCCACACCGCAGCTGCGGAAACGCAGGATCGCGAAATTCCAGAAAGCTCTCCAACCCGCCTCGCAGCAACCGCGTCAGGTAGCGGTAGCCCTCCGCCTGGTCAAAGGCATCCCCGGACGCCTTCGGGCTCTGGATAATCTTGCCTGCCGCTTTGAGGGCGTCACAGAACTCCTCCCAAGCGCTGCCATCGATAACTTTCTTTTCAGCTTCACTCTGGTTCATAATTTACTCCAACCGCAACAGCCTTACAGTAGCCTGATTCCGATAGTGCTTACAAACAGGGGTGATTTGACCGCCGTAGAGGTTTACATCTACCGGCGACTCAGTATAATCACGCCCCGATAGCGAAGCGGCCTGATGGAATCAAAGCCTCGATTGCCAGCTATCGCTACGACCTTTCCGCTTTAGCTCAGTTGGTAGAGCAAATGACTGTTAATCATTGGGTCGCTGGTTCGAGCCCAGCAAGCGGAGCCAAATCATAGAAACACAATCAACGGGTTAGCGAAAGCGCCCGTTTTTTGATGTCTGCGACTCAGCCAATCGGGTTGGCGTATTGGGTAACACCGCTGCAGGTTCCAGCGGCGGGCCGGTATCGGTGGCGATCAGGGTGTCGCAGGGGTCGTCGGCAAACCAGCATAAAAAAAATCGGGGAACTCCGGGCCATGCCTGAGGTCAGATTGCCAAACCCATTGCGGTCAATATCAACAGCCAGAACTAATCATGAAAGCACCCCTATTGGGACAGCAAGGAGGATGGGATTTACGTGGATGTCGTCAGCGGTGAGCCCCTTTTTTCTTCCACCCACAAATATAAGTCCGGCACCGGTTGGCCTAGTTTTTGGCGTCCGCTTGAGACCGTGTATATCGTTGAAAAAGCAGACTCCGGGTTATTTTACTCGCGCACAGAGTTGCGCAGTAAGCATGCGGACTCCCATCTGGGCCATGTGTTCGACGATGGCCCCAAACCCACCGGCAAACGCTATTGCATCAATTCCGAGTCCCTGGAATTTGTACCAAAAAATGAGCTGGCTGACAGGGGTTATGAGCAGTATCTCGGATTATTTGACTAGAGTTGAGATCCTCCCCATGGTCAAGGGAGTCATTTAATATTGAGGAATCAGAGCAGCGACCGTGAAAAGGCCACTTGGAATGATTACCGGCATTATGGGCCACCGGACATTTTTCGTTTCACGATACCCTTCTTTACAGCAAGGGCATGATGCAAGGGGGGATCCAGTAGACGCACTATTGCTGGAAACTAAAGCCAAAATATAAGGTTACATTGGACGCATTACCCATGATATGAAGCCCCATATGCCATTTAGAGGCCATATCCATATTGCGA
>CBDUUA010000245.1:0-4246 GCA_965370135.1 uncultured Cellvibrionales bacterium | reverse complement strand
CCAGAGCCATTCTAGCCAGAACGACCCCATCCAGAGCTAGCAGATCAAGCCTCGAACTCTACCGCTGCTAATCAATTTGCAGCATTATTGCGCTGCGCAATCCATACAGTGCAGGTAAATGCCCCGGGGGTCGTTGAGCACCGGCAGCTCTAGCGCGGTGTCCAACCAGGGCAGTGTCACACCCTGCAACAAACTGGACCCCAGATGCCGCACCAGCACCCCGGCACTCGCCCCCAGGAATCGCTGCCACAGGCCTGCATCCAGCCAGCTATCATCCGACATCCAGACGGTGTCGTATTCAGACAACTCCGCCAGGCCTGCTGCCGCGTCGATCGCCTCCTGCAAGCCCCCCAAACTATCTACCAGGCCGATAGCCAGGGCATCTTCACCGCTCCATACCTGGCCCTGGGCGACACTCTCAACTGCCTCGACACTCATACCTCGGGACTCCGCCACCAATTGCACAAAGCGCTGGTAGCCATGCTCGATCATGGACTGCATGGCATTACGGCTAATATCGCTCAGCGGTCGGTCGGCACGAAAGGCATCCGCCAGCCGGGAGGTGCCGACGCCATCGCTATGAATACCCCAATTGGCCAGGGTTCGGTGGATCGAGGGGAAGACGCCAAAAATGCCGATGGAGCCGGTAATGGTAGTGGGTTGCGCCCATATCTCATCGGCGCCTGCCGCAATCCAGTAACCGCCGGAAGCGGCCATACTGCCCATCGATGCCACCACCGGTTTACCCGCCTGCTGGATTAACATCAGCTGTTCTCGAATGATTTCCGATGCAAAGGCGCTGCCTCCCGGACTATTGATGCGCAGCACCACCGCTTTAACCTGTTCATCCTCGCGAGCCTCGAGCAGCAGGGCCGCAATGCTGTCGCCGCCCACCGCCCCCGGCGGCTGGTCGCCGTCTACGATCATACCCTCGGCCACCACCACGGCGACAACGCCGCCGCCCTCAGATTCGGGTTCCGACAAAATGCCGTCAGTGTGTTCGAGGTAGTCGTAGAAAGGCACGAAAAGATCTTCGGTGTCGGCCCGGCCCACGAGTTCCGCGACTCGACTCAGCATCTGGTCCCGCCCCATAATCTGGTCCACCAGACCGCGATTGAGAGCACCCAGGGCGGCGTTGCCCTCAACCTTTTTAAGAACCAAATCGTAGTTATTGACGTAGTCATCAATGCTCTTTGCATCCAGGTCCCGATTGAGCGCAACACTGGAGGTGTAATTGCCCCATAGCGATCGCAGCCAGCGCAAATTGTTCTTTTTGGCCGCGATCGACATATCGTCACGGATAAACGGCTCCACTGCCGATTTGTACTCGCCGACACGAAATACATGTACATCCACCTTCAGGCGCTGCAACAGTTCGTTGAAGTAGGATGGGTACACGCCAAAGCCCTGGATTCCGACTTCGCCCATGGAGTGCACATAGACTTCGTCAGCATAGGACGCCAGCAAATACTGGTGTTGATCAAAATGGTCTCCCATGGCGATAACGGGCTTGTTAGCGGCGCTAAACGCATTGAGCGCCGCACCGAGTTCCCGGGTACTGCTGATATCGATGTGCCGCAGTTGGTCGAGGTCGAGGGCAAGGGCAACGATACGCGGATCCTCGGCGGCCTTATTCACCACGTCGACCAGATCGTAAAGCGGTGTTTCGGCGCTCAGCACCTCCGGATCGAGCAGGCTCACCAATGGGTCGATAAAACTGCGCTGATCCACCACCTTGCCGGTCGGCGCCAGTAGCAGCACGGAGTTCTCCGGTACAGTGAACGTCTCCTCGCCAATTATCGCGGCAATGATAACTACCACCAGCACCAGGAATATCAGGTTGACGATGGCCCTGCGGGTCGCGGTGACCAGCCTCCAGAAAAAACGCCAGCTACGGCGCAAGAAACCCACTCGCTTTTCAGTCATGATTCACCTTTCTATCGGGCGTTTTGACGGGCATGCCCTGGCGCCATTTATGCTGCAGACCCTTCCAGCGAATAAGCAGCGTGCTACTGGTAAACAACACAATCACCAACACCAATGTGACACTATAATAATGCGATGCATCGGGCGCAAACATGCCCTCAACAGCTAACAGGAAATACAGCAAAATAGCAAAAGCCAACCAGGTGTATGAGCGGTAATCACCCCGTAGCATACCCGGCAGAAACAATAGTAAAGGTAGTGCATGCACCGCCCACATGGTGATATTGGGGTTGCGCCCGCCCATCGGCAGCGCCACGGTTTTAAAGAAAAACACTAGCTGCAAGGCAAAATAAGCGACCAGGCATACCACTGACACCACCCTCAGGCGTCGCTGGAATGGATCTGCCATCAACTCGCCGCCGTCAGCCAAATTACCGGACTCAATCATGCACGAGATCCAGCACGTTTTCCGGTGGCCGACCCAGCACCGCCCGACGGCCCCGCACCACAATAGGCCGCTCGATCAGCTTGGGGAATTGCACCATAGCCTGCACCAACTCATCATCCGTCAAGCTCGCATCGGCCAGGTTCTGCTTCTTGAATTGGACCTCTGAGCGACGCAGTAGAGCGCGGGGCTCAATGCCGAGCTGTTGCAACAGCGCCTTGATTTCAGTGTCCGTGGGGGGCTGTTCCAGATACAGCCGAATCTGGGGCTCGATGCCCTGCTGCTGCAGTAATTGCAAAGTCTGCCGGGACTTCGAACAGCGCGGATTATGAAAAATAAGGTATTCACTCATGGGCGAATCTTTTTAACCCCTTTGTTACACTTGATAGTTATATTTGATAAATCAAACAGCACTCTATAATACCTGAATCCGCTGATTGATGGCGCTGTTTAACACACGGCGAAAGCATAGCCGCCTTAACTGTTGTTGACACATAACAGTTGACACATAACAGTTGACACAAAGAACCACTATTGACGATAAGGCCACGGACACTCCATGCGTTACCTCAGTCTCACAATCGCCCTCATACTGATCATCAGCTGTAATCCGGCACCGCAAAACAACAGCGGTGACCTGGATGCCAAACAGTACCGTGGCCGCTGGCTGGTAGTTAACTACTGGGCAGAATGGTGCGTACCCTGCCGCAAAGAGATTCCCGAACTCAATCAATTATCCCACCAGTTGGGGAGCCAGGTCGCCGTTCTGGGCGTCAATTACGATGGTCTGACAGGGGCCGAACTTGCCCATTCGGTTGCAACCATGGGCATCGAGTTCACCACTGTAGGCCCGGATCCGGCCACCGAATTGAATATCACTCGCCCCGTAGTATTGCCTACCACCTACCTGATCGATCCGGAGGGTAAACTCGTACACACCTTGATCGGCCCCCAGAGCTACCACAGCCTGAGCCAACTCGTGGGCGCCCCAGCAGCGACAGAGAGTCCTCACTAATGGAGCCAACTTGCTTCCATGGTTATGTCTCGGGCCGGGTACAAGGCGTCTGGTTTCGCGGCTTTGTACGCAGTCAGGCGCGACACCAGCAGCTCAGTGGCTGGGTAAAAAACCTCGTCGACGGTCGCGTAGAGGTGCTACTGTGCGGCCCCCGTGAAAACGTGGAGACAGTGGTAAAAAAACTGCACACGGGTTCACCCATGGCACGGGTGGATCGGGTCGATATTCAAATGACTGACAGCCATGAGCCACCGGCAGGGTTTAGCATTTTGTAAGGCATTAATACGTTTCTTGCTTTTGCTGGCAAGCCAGACAGAAGCAGGTCTCCGGTTTGGCAGCCAATCGAGCATAGCCGATAGGCTCGTCGCAATGTCGGCAATAGCCGTAATCCCCTGACTCGACCCGCGACAATGCGACAATCACCGCGCGCAGGCGCTCGGCACCAAGATGGGCGCGGGCGTTGTCCATTTGCTGCTGCGCGATGGCATCCATCCTCGACAGCCGCCCCACCGACTGCTGATCCAGCGGCACCGGTTTTGTTGCGGGTTCTATCAGGGTGGCCTGGGTATCCAACTCCCTGCGCAATTTTTGTAACACCGTGGTGAGCGCCTCAACTTCCCGGGGACTCAAAGGATCACATTGCATAGCGCCAACTCTCCATTGCCCTAAGCTTATCGGTCATCCCCAAAGCCCGGCGCCGCAATAACCTGGCGCACAAAGGGAATAGTAATACGCCGCTTTTGTTTGAGGGACTGCGCATCCAATTGATCCAGCAATTGCATCAATTGGTTCAGGTCCCGACTGCAATGGCGCAGTACAAATGCGCCGACATCTTCAGATATGTGCATACCGCGCAGACC
>CBDUUA010000244.1:0-4249 GCA_965370135.1 uncultured Cellvibrionales bacterium | reverse complement strand
GAAGTGACGCGCCGCACCATTATTCACAAACATATCGAGATTAGCCATTGTCTGCGAGCCCTCAGGCAATCCTCTTTGCCGGTTTCGGAGTCGGTCTCGGATCGCAGGGCTCTGGAACAGCGCCTGCGCAGGCTGATAGCCCAGATCTGGCACACCCCTGAAGTTCGCAGCGAGCGCCCCTCGCCGGTCGACGAGGCAAAATGGGGTTTTGCCGTTATTGAAAACTCCCTGTGGCGGGCGGTGCCCGAGTTTCTTCGGCAATTGGATGACGCCCAGCAACACCACCTGCAACGCCGTTTGCCGATCGACGCCGGCCCGGTGCGCTTTGTTTCGTGGATGGGTGGCGACCGTGACGGCAACCCCAATGTGACCGCCGCGGTGACTCGAGAGGTGTTGCTGCTCGCACGCTGGAAAGCAGCGGATTTGTACCTCAAGAGCGTGCAGGATCTTATTGCAGAATTGTCGATGACGGCGGCGACGCCGGAGCTTTGTGAATACGCAGGCAATGCCCGCGAACCCTACCGTGGGGTATTGCACAAGCTTGAACTCAAGCTCAACAATACGCTGGCCACGCTTCACGATCGCCTGCATGGTGTGCCGGACACCGAAGACGACATTGTCGAATCCAGCGAGGATCTTTGGCAACCCTTATACGCTTGCTTCCAGTCGCTGCACGCAATGGGTATGGGCTTGATTGCCGATGGCGCATTGCTGGATGTGTTGCGCAGGGTGCGTTGCTTCGGCATTCATTTGGTGCGCCTCGATATCCGCCAGGAGAGTAGCCGCCACAGTGATGTACTGTCGGAGCTGACCCGGTATCTTGAGCTCGGTGACTACAACGAGTGGAACGAATCCCAACGGCAGGCATTCCTGCTCAAGGAGCTGGGCGGTAAGCGCCCGCTACTGCCGCGCAACTGGCAGCCGTCGGCAGCGGTGCAGGAGGTGCTGGATACCTGCCAGGTGGTCGCTGAACAAACCCGCGACGCACTGGGCTCCTATATTATTTCAATGGCGCGGCAGCCCTCTGACGTACTGGCGGTCAAACTCTTGCTGCGCGAATGTGGCTGTCGCTTCAATATGCCGGTTGGCCCGCTGTTCGAAACCCTGGACGACTTGAATCGGGCCGGTGAAACGGTGGCGCAACTGCTGTCGATGCCGGTATACCGGGAATTGGCCCAGGGGCGCCAGTTGATTATGATCGGTTACTCGGACTCGTCCAAGGATGCGGGTGTAATGGCCGCATCCTGGGCCCAGTACAAGGCCCAGGAGCAACTTATCGATATTTGCGCAGCCCATGACGTCGAGCTGACACTGTTCCACGGTCGCGGTGGCACCATTGGGCGCGGTGGGGCGCCGGCACACGCGGCGCTGTTGTCGCAACCACCGGGGTCATTGCAAACAGGCCTCCGGGTCACCGAGCAGGGCGAGACCATACGGGTTAAATTGGGACTTCCGAGTGTGGCAGTCAACACCTTGAAGCTCTACACCAGCGCCATACTCGAAGCCAACCTCAAGCCACCGCCGTGCCCGGTGCCGGCCTGGCGGGAGATGATGGAGCAACTCTCTGCTGATTCGGCTCGTGATTACCGCAGTATCGTTCGCGAAACGCCGGAATTTATCGATTACTTTCGTCAAGCGACCCCGGAGAGCGAGTTAGGCAAGCTGCCGTTGGGCTCGCGCCCGGCAAAACGCAATCCCAAGGGGGGTATCGAGAGTTTGCGGGCTATTCCCTGGCAATTTGCCTGGATGCAGAATCGCTTGATGCTACCGGCCTGGCTCGGCGCCGGGTTGGCCTTGCGCAATGCCATCAAAGCCGGCGCCAAAGCCGAGTTGGAAACCATGTGCAGAAGCTGGCCATTCTTCTCCACCCGCATCGGCATGTTGGAAATGGTTTACAGCAAGGCCGATTTATCCATGGCCGAGTATTACGATCGGCACCTGGTCAACGCGGCGCTGTGGCCACTGGGTCGGCGGCTGCGCAATGAATTGCGTGAAGACATCGATACCGTGCTCGATATCACCAATGAGGATCACCTGATGCAGGACCACCCCTGGGCCAAACAGGCGGTTGCCATGCGCAATGTCTATACCGATCCGCTGAATATTCTACAGGCCGAGTTGCTGGCCCGTGATCGCGCCGGGGGCAGTGAGCAGGTTAAACACGCCTTGATGGTCAGCGTCGGCGGGGTAGCGGCGGGAATGCGCAATACCGGATAGAAAAGGGTAGGTAGAAAGTGGTAAAAAGGGATAGAAAGGATAGAAAGGGGGACGCTACCCTTTTCTTGAATAGTATTTGACGCCTTCCAGCGGTTCAAAATCAATGTCCTGCGTCCATAGTAAAGCGTTATACATTTTTGCATACTACGGGCTTTCCGTCAGGCAGTTGCGCAGGGCGGGAAGCCGCAATACCGGAAAATAATCATCAAGTTTTCATTAAGCTATTCACCGAATAGGGATCACGGAGAGTCGGCAATGGTCACAGCCCAAATGAAGCGTCTGTTCGGCATTCTGGCCTTGGCCTTACTCACCTTGCTGGCCGTGCCGGTACCGGAGGGACTGACCACCGATGCATGGCGCTTGGCACTGATATTTGCTACCACCATACTCTGCGTACTCGGCAATGCCCTGCCCATCTTCACCGCGTCTATCAGTGCGTTGACGGTGGCGGTATTGTCCGGCGTGTTGGAGCCGTCACAGGCCTACAGCGGCTTTAGCGAAAGTTTCATCCTGTTGATTTTGGCCGCATTCCTGGTGGCCCGGGCAGTGGTTAAATCCGGACTCGGTCACCGCATTGCCTGGATGATAATCGCCCGCTTTGGTCACTCCACCTTGGGACTGGCCTATTCCCTGGTGGCCACCGACCTCTGCATCGCCCCGGCCTTTCCCAGTAATACCGCCCGCTCCGGGGTGCTGTTTCCCATTGCCGAAGCCCTGGCCCTGAGCCTGGAGTCGGAGCCTACGCCTGCCTCGCGCAAGAGAGCGGGGGCCTATCTGATGATGGTTGGCATGGGTAGTCTTTCCATATCATCTGCCCTGTGGATGACCGCGATGGCCGCCAATGCCGCCGGGGTCGCCATCGCCAGGGGGCAGGGCATCGAAATCAGTTTCGGCAGTTGGTTGTTGACTGCCAGCCTGCCCTGTCTGGTCGCTGCCATGGTGCTGCCCCGCCTGGTCTATCGCTGCCTGCCGCCGGATTTACACAAAACCCCGGAGGCGCCGTTGGCTGCGCGGCAGCAACTGCAAGACATGGGGCCGATGGGTCGCCAGGAAGTGTTAACCGCCGTCATTTTTTTCGGCATGGTGCTGCTGTGGGGGCTGGCGGATGTCATGGGTACAGACCTCGCGGCCATCGCCTTCGGGGGGCTGGCCCTGCTGATGTTGATTGGGGTTTTCGATGTTGCAGACCTGCAACAAGAGGGCGGCACCCTGGAAGTGCTGGTGTGGTTTGCGATTTTATACGCCATGTCGACGGCGCTGAACCAAATGGGCTTTATGGGCTGGTTGGGGAACCATATCTCCGCCGCCGTCGGCGGTTTGAATTGGCCCCTGGTATACGGGGTTCTGCTGCTCTCCTATATCGGCATTCACTACTTTTTTGTCAGCCAGACCGCCCATTTGCTGGCCCTGTTCCCGGTCTACCTGGAGGTGGGAACAGGGGCCGGGGTGCCGGGCCACTTGATGGCATTTTCGATATTATTCGCCACCAATTATTTTTCCGCCCTGACCCCGCAGGCCAGCTCCGCCAATGTCATTTTCGCCGGTAGCGGCTATTTGGAGATGAAGGAAATCTACCGCACCGGCTTGCTGCTCACGGTGGTCAATACCATGATCATTGGCGTGGCGGGCGCTCTGTGGATTATGCTCATAAACTGATGCCGTGCACGGGGCATTGGTTCCGCGCTGAAACGAACAGGCCGGTAACAACGGGTCTTTTTTATAAGCCATAAAAATGAGAGGTAGGCTTTATATGTCGAATGCTATCGATTCACTGGACATCCAAAAACTGGGTGTCTACCTCGAGGCGCAACTAGCGGGTTTTAAAGGCTTGCACGAGGCATCAAAATTCGCCGGTGGTCAATCTAATCCCACTTTCCTGTTGTCGGCCCAAAGCGGCAAGTACGTGCTACGGCGCAAGCCGCCGGGTGAGCTGCTCAAGTCTGCCCACGCCGTCGACCGGGAGTTCAGGGTTATCCAGGCGCTGGCCGATAGCGACGTGCCGGTGGCGCGGGCACTGCACCTGTGTGCAGAC
>CBDUUA010000243.1:0-4264 GCA_965370135.1 uncultured Cellvibrionales bacterium | reverse complement strand
AAACCACTTGTGATGGGACAGCGTTATAGGCAGGTTTTTACGCGGGAACCAGCTGCCGATAATATTCATGGTGGGCAACATGGCGTCGGCCAACCAGCGCGCAAAACCGTTGCTGGGTAAATCCAGCAGGTCCAGTTGTTCGGTGGCCGGGTCAAACACAGCCACCTGGTTAGAGGCCGCCGAAGTAAACCATAAGCGCCCCTTGTGACCAGCCCGGATGGTATGCAGGTACATGGAGTCGGCACCGATATCATAGGTTTCAAACTGATTATTCTCCGGTGAGTAGGCCATCAGACGCGAAGATAAGGCATTGGTAATCCACAGCCGACCATCTTTGGTTTCCGCCAGACTGTGCGGACCGTGGCTACCCGTGAATACACCAATGGGCAATGCCAGCCCGGAGAACTTGCCGCCCACAGGCAAATCGACTTGGGGAAGATTTACCTCCAGTACTTCGCCGGTTTTTCGATCCAGTTCCCAGATAATATCGTGCCCCTCATCGGCCCCGTAAAGGCGGTCGTCATGACCTACATCGGCATCGTGGATAAATGACATGCCGTCGCCTGCATTCCATTCCTCAATAATGGCATTGCCCAGGGCGGGGGATACGTCAAAGGTTTGGATGGCTTTAACCGGTTCGCCCTGAAAGGTTTCGTGCAAGCGGGTGGAGATAGCGACCTTCTCATCATCGGTCACAAACACCAGATAGCCCTCCATACGATCGACCACCTCTTGCCATTCGCCCTCGTCCCGCGGCCTGCGTGTCAGGGCGTTACCCATTTGGTGGCAGAAATTACACTGGCTGACAAAGGTTGCCCGATCTGATTCCTTCGGCCATTCCATCAGCGCAACATGGGCCGACGCGGACAAACTCTCTGACAGTTCTGCCGGGTCCGTCATCTGCTCCGTACTAAAGTCCAGGGTTTGGCTGTCGCCGTCGGCGATGGACACTGTCTGGAATTTATCGGCAAAATAGGGCGTTCGAACCCGAACATCCAGTGTGCCCACGTAGGTTATGGGTAGGGTATAGTTGCCATCAGGACGACTATAGGCGGTAATTCGTCGTGACTTATCCACTGAAAAAGCTGTGATCATAGCGCCGGATATGGGAACACCGCTGGCGCTAACAATTCTGCCCCGCAGGGTGGCGTGCGCAAGCCGGCGATCACCGGCAAAGTGCACCACTGGCGTTGCAACGCTAATGTCCGCCACCAGCTTTACCGTGCGATGGCCACTAAAAAAACCGTTGGGCGCGAAAATGGCGGCAGCAATAGCAATGGCAATAACGGCAGCAATTGCACGGAGCTTTTTGCTTTTCGGTAACTTGCCTGGATGAGTATTCATGTTATCTCCTCTGGGCTGCTCGATGCAGCACCTGATAATGTTGGATGTTTAGTACCTTCTCTAAAACAGAAAACCGGCGCTGCGCTCCAGCAGCCAAAATGACGCCACAGCGCCCACACAATACGCCGCTGGATTTTGGAAATGCGCAGGCTGAATATCCGGCCCGAGTCGTGCGAGCGCCTTGATCACAAGAATCACCGCCAGCACAAAAATTAGCTGGCCTATTTCGACCCCAATATTAAAGAACAATAATCCTGCCGCCAGCTCTGTCTGCGGCAAGCCGATTTCATTGAGCACGGCGGCAAAACCAAAGCCATGCAGTAAACCAAAAGAGGCAGAAACAAGTACCGGATATTTCCAGGCCAGGGTATCGCGTTGACCTTTGGCTATTTCTGTCGCCAGGAACACGATGCTCAGGGCAATAATGGCTTCTACAGGGCCTATCGCCAGCTTGACAATTCCCAGGGCAGACAGGGCCAGGGTGACGCTGTGCGCAAGGGTAAAGCCGGTAACGGTGATAACAATACGCCTGGTTGAGCCGGCAATAAATAACAGACAAACAAGAAACAGTAAGTGATCGACCCCCATCAAAATGTGCTTTATGCCCAGGCCAGTATAGGTTTTGAGGATTTGCCAGACAGTCGATGAGGCCTCAACCTTGAGCGATGGCTGATCGGGCATTAAGCGTGCCACTTGTACCGAGCCATCCAGGCGCTCTATTCGGACTAACACTTCAGTAAAGGTTGACTGCAATCCTTCAATAACAATACGGGTATTGACCAGTGCGCCGGGGTGGGAAATGGTCCAGCGTTTACTATAGGAACCACCGGAGAAGCGCTCAACGGGCTCGGTAAGGATCTCCACATCGTCGGCAAATTTCACATACAAGCCCAGGCGCATGTCATTGCCCCTGGCGGGGACTTTCCACATCACACGATAACTATTTTCGTTTTGCTGGATCAATTCCAGGTAGCTGGGTCGTACTTCATGGGCATGGGACAGCGACGCACTCAGCCACATTGACAAGCCGAGATACCAGCCAATGGTTTTCATTATTGTTGCCCTGCTGTGCTCGACTGCGGCTCATCAGCCAGCGGCGCGTCTGTGGTCGGCCAGTGAATGGTAACGGGATAACGGCGCAATAGCTCCTCGTAATAGCGTCTGCTTGAACGCTCCTTGAAGCTGTTTTCCCATTCGCGAAATACCGCGCTGCGAATCTGGTCTAATTCGGGGACTATGCCATCCTCGCTTGCTTCGACGTAAACCAGATGGATTCCAAAAGCGGAGCGAATGGGCCCCTGCCAACTTCCCACATCCAGCCCGACAACACTCTGGGCAAAATCTCGCCCAAATTGGCGTTCCAACTCAGTAACAGTTTGTCTTTGATAAAACGGTTTGAATAAGTGGCGATCACCGACAGTGTCAATATTCTGGTCTGCCTGTGTTGTCAACTCGGCCAATAATTCCTTCCCACGTCGCCAGCTTACACCACCATGTTTTTTGGGGTCCAGGTAGACTTGTCGCAGGCTCAGTTTTTGCTCAACCAGGAATTTATCCGGGTTGTTTTGCAGATAGACCGACAGGCGTTCATCGGTGGCTTCCGGGCGCGGGGTATCTTCTTCTGCGATAAAGTCGAGCTTTTGACGGACACGGCGCACAATAACGATGTCGTTTTTGTCCAGGCCCAATTCAAGCCCTTCATAGTAAGCCGCCTGCTCAAGCACATGCTCTTGCACCAGGTTCTCCAATTCCGCCACGCTCGGCTGGCGCTGCCATGTTTTTCGATAGAGGGTAGCAAGATGCTTGATTTGTCCTTCAGAGACAATAATGTGTTGTTGGGAATCCTTATTGCCCCAGACTATGGATGTCAGGTAAATTAGTGCACCCAATAGAATAAAATGCAGTAACGGTTCCCGTATGAGTTTATTGATCAATGCGGTTTAACTCTTCTTTTCAATAAAGTGGAATAATTCAACCCTACAGATTCCCCGGGATGGTTTCATGATGGTCGGCCAACGGATTCAAATAAAAAAAGATCTCTGCAAGCAGAGATCTTCATTCGGCACTAACTCTCGTGTTTGCGGGCCCGGAAACACCCGCGCCGCGTGAAAATGATATTTTTACGCTAACGCTAATTAGCTGTTAGGCGTATACCAGATCGGCGAAGTGTAAGCGCGCTCCTGGATGCTGGCAGGCACATCCGTCGGGCGTTTTACCTTAAAAAACTTCGCATCGTAGGTAGTCCAGCGCGGTGTTGGAATTTCCAGCACCCGCACATAATAGAATGCGCGCTGGGCAGCATCGAAGTCGGGATCCTGCCAATAAGCCGCTAGTGCGGGCTCACCAATGCTGTTATCAAAGGTGGCCTGTTGTTCGTTAACGGTATTACCGACGGCCGTTTTACAGCGTCCATCAGCAGCTATCTTTCTGCCGCCAGAGACGGCGACATCATACACTTTCTCGTGGGCAGCGCCCTTGGCGTCGGTCCAACCCTTGATGATTTGAATGCGGTCGAGGTTTGCCCAATCCGGGTCGCGCGTTGCACGAATCAAAAACGCAGGGGTATTGCCCTTGCCGCCGGTCAAATCGCCGCCCATTGGAACACCGTGGTCATAGCCAAAGCGGTCAAAATCATGACGATTCAAATCATCTTGCTCAAAATCCCAACCCGAGAATACGCGAACCTTTAAGCGCGTTCCGGTGGTGGCAAAAACCTCCTTGCGAACCATGGCGTCGAACAGTGCTTCGCGGGTATTTTCACGGGACCATACCGCGGCTAATCCCGATGCTGAAGTATTGCGCGTATAGAGTGCATAATCCCGACCCTTCGGATCCGGTAAATATCCGGTGACTTGTTCACCAAAGCGCGGCTTTTTGTCGGACGGTTCAACGAGTGAAATCTTGCCGAATAAATTATCTT
>CBDUUA010000242.1:0-4267 GCA_965370135.1 uncultured Cellvibrionales bacterium | reverse complement strand
GAGGGCTAATCGATCAGCCCGATTTCTTTTGCCACTCTTTTAATCGGTTCATAGTCCTTGTTGCTGGCGGGAATAAAGCCGCTGCGCGGGAACGCCGCGAGTAGCTCAGGGGCGTTCATATGCAATAAGGCCTCGCGGATCTTTTCTTTAAAACCCTGGCCCCAGTGTTTGTCGACATCGCCGCGTACGCTCCACTGGTAATCGGGGTAGGCCGGTGTTTTCCAGATCACCGATACTTTACTGCTATCAATTTTCCCCTGCTCGATTTCGCTCTGCCACACCTTGAAATTGACCGCCCCCACTTCGTAGGCTCCGGACTGTACCAGGGCAATGGTGCGGCTATGATCGCCGCTGAATCCAACACGTTTAAAGACGTCTTTGGGTGATGCGTTGAAATGCTCGCGAATATAATATTCGGGCATCAATCGGCCCGAGGTAGAGCCTTTGGAGCCAAAGGTAAAATTCCTGCCCTCCATGCCCTCAGGAAAGTTGTCCGACGCCTGCAGGCCGGTTGCGGTATTGGCAATAAAATAGGTTTCAAACTGTTTGTCCTCGACCCCCTGCGCCAGTGCGCTTGAACCTTCGACAAGGTCGCGGGCTTGCACCCCTGACAGCCCGCCAAACCATGCCAGTTGCACCTGGTTATTGCGAAACGCGGTCACTGCTGCGGCATAGGATTTGACCGGGACATATTTTACTTTTACGCCCAGCTGTGCCGTCAGGTAATCGGCGACTTTGCCAAAACGCTGCTGCAGCCTGGTTTCATCCTGATCCGGGATGGCGGTAAAAACAAAATCTTTGGCGTAAGCATTTATTGGTATTGTAGAAAGAATAATAGAAACAAGAATACACAGCACCGATCTTATATTGAACATGTCAACTCCTGTTTTTTTCTAGATGGCACCATCATCAACGACCAGATAATGCACGCTAAATAGCTGCCGCTCATCCATCCAGGTTTTAATTAACTGAAAGCCGGCTTCTTCTGCCAACTGTTGAAAGTGGCTGGCGGTATACTTATGTGAATACTCGGTGAGTATCGACTGACCGCCGGCAAATTGAAAAGCATGATCATCGAGCTGCACGGTTTGATCCCGCTTACTGACCAAATGCATTTCGATTCGACTACGCTCCTCATTGAAAAAGGCGTGGTGATCAAACAGATCAAGATTAAAATTGGCGCCGAGTTCACAGTTGATCCGCGCCAACAGGTTCTTGTTGAACTGTTCGGTATAGCCTTGTTTGTCATTGTAGGCGGCGTTTAAGATATCACTATCTTTGTGCAGGTCGACGCCGATCAACAGGCCGCCGCCATTTCCCACCATCATCCTGATCTCATTCAAGACACTCACGGCCTGTTCCGGCAAAAAATTGCCGATGGTTGAGCCGGGGAAAAAAGCGACCTTATTACTTGCTTTCACATGACAGGGCAACTCCAGGCTGCCGTTAAAACCCGCATCGGTAAAATCAGCACAGATGGCATGGACATTTAGCCAGGTAAATTCCGCGGCAAGTTTCTGTGCTTCCTCCTGCAGGTAGCGCTGGGAAATATCGATCGGTAGATAAGCGATTGGCCTGAGTGCATCGAGAAGCAGACGAACTTTATGGCTGTCACCACTGCCAGGCTCGATCAACAGGCAGTCTTTGCCGAGCACATCGACGATATCATCGATGTGGTCACGGATAATGCCGACCTCGGTGCGTGTCAGGTAATATTCTTCGGTACTGCAGATCGCCTCAAACAGGCGAGAGCCGGTCTCATCATAAAAATACTTCGGCAAAATAAAGGGCTCAGTCGAAGACAGACCCTGCAGCACGTCAGCCCGAAAATCCGCGACCCGGGGATGTCGATCAATAAAACGGTAGCGCTGTGATAGTGGCTCGGTCATAAAAACAGTACTTTGGTAGCGGGTTATTTTCTCTTGAGGCTATTTTCCCTTTGGTATAAGGGCAACATTATTTCAAGCGCTCGGGATAAAGTGTAAGCTAACACTGTTACCTCAGCCTTTTCAATTGAAACCCTCATTCCGGGCAAACATCCGCCATGAACAAATCCAGTACCGTCCCGGTGATCAGGGATCTTGTCCTTGTCGGCGGTGGCCACAGCCATCTCTCGGTACTGATGTACTTTGCCATGCATCCTGTTCCCGGTCTGAGACTGACCTTGATCACGCGGGATTTACACACGCCCTACTCGGGTATGTTGCCCGGTTACATTGCCGGCCATTACAGCTATGACGAAGCGCATATCGACCTGCGCCCCCTGGCCCAGTTTGCCCAGGCCCGGGTTTATCATGGCGAAGTCAGCGGCATTGATTTTGATCAGCGGCAGATTATCTGTAGCGGGCGTCCGCCGGTTGCTTTTGATCTCATCTCCCTCAATATCGGCTCCAGACCCGGTACCTTGCATATCCCGGGCGCCGACACATTCACCATTCCGGTCAAGCCCATCGATAATTTTCTCTCGCAATGGGATCAGTTGACAGAGACTGTATTAAAAACCACCAGGCAGGATTTCTATCTTGCCGTTGTCGGAGGCGGCGCCGGCGGTGTCGAGATGGCGCTGGCAACCCAGTACCGCCTGCATGGACTATTAGCGCGGCAGCAGCGTGATACCAATTTTTTACATATCGATCTGTATTGTGACAGCGAGGATATCCTGCCCACCCATAACCCGGGGGTCAGGGGGCGTTTCGAGCGTATTCTCAAACAGCGCAACATAGGCGTACACCCTCGTCATCGAATCAAAGAGGTGCAACAGCACCGGTTACTGACTGACGATGGAAATAGCACCCCGGCCGATGCCGTCTTGTGGGTAACCAATGCCTCGGCGCCCTCGTGGCTGCGCAACACCGGTCTCGATGTCGATGCCGGCGGATTTGTCGCGGTAAATGATTGCCTGCAGTCCACCTCCCATGACAATGTCTTTGCCGCCGGCGACATCGCTGCGGTACTCCATCACCCGCGGGAGAAATCCGGTGTCTTCGCCGTGCGTCAGGGGCCACCGCTGGCGCGCAACCTGGCGCGTGCCGTGCAGAATAAAAGCCTCAAAGCATTCATCCCGCAGAAAAAATTTCTTGGCCTCATCAGCACGGGAAACAGGTATGCCATCGCGTCGCGGGGCAACTGGTCCCTCGAAGGCGCCTGGTTGTGGCGGGTAAAAGACTGGATCGATCGTCGCTTCATGGCCCGATTCAATGAGCTGCCGGAGATGAAGCCGGAGGCTGCTCCCCGGTTCAATAAAGACATGGCGGATAAAAAAACCTTGCATGAGATATCGGCGATCGCCATGCGTTGTGGTGGTTGCGGCGCCAAAGTCGGCAGCACGGTTTTGTCACGGGTGGTGAATCGGCTGCATCCGATCACTCGTGATGATGTCATCATCGGTCTGGCCGACCCGGATGATGCCGCGGTGACCGCCGTTCCCCCGGGCAAGGTGGTGGTACAGAGCGTCGATTATTTCCGCAGCTTTATCGATGACCCCTATATCTTCGGGCAGGTCGCTGCCAACCATGCGCTCAGCGATATCTTCGCCATGGGCGCGGACACCCAGTCGGCGATGGCGATTGCCACCATCCCCTACGGTATCGAGAGCCAGGTTGAAGATCTGTTGTTCCAGGTCATGTCCGGTGCGCTAATCGTTCTAAATGCCAGCAACACCGCACTGGTCGGCGGGCATTCCAGTGAGGGTGCGGAGCTGTCCTTTGGCCTTTCCGTCACTGGCCTGGCCGACCGCGAGCAGGTGATGCGTAAATCGGGCATGCAGGCCGGTGATGTATTGATTCTGACCAAGGCACTGGGTACCGGCACCCTGTTTGCCGCAGACATGCGCTTGAAAGCCCGGGGCCGCTGGATCGATGCCGCCCTGCAGAGCATGTTGCTGTCCAATCAACACGCAGGGTTCTGCCTGCATCGCTTTGGCGCCACCGCCTGCACCGATATCACCGGCTTTGGCTTGCTCGGTCACCTGGTTGAGATGACCCGCTCCTCCGGAAAATCCGTTGAGATTAATCTGCTCAGCTTACCGATTATTGCCGGTGCACTGGAGATGATCGAAAACGGCATATTCAGTTCGCTGCAGGAACAGAATGTGCGCTTGCGACGAGCGATAAAAGAGCCGGGCAAGCTGCGTGAGCACAAGCACTACCCCTTGCTGTTCGATCCGCAAACCTCCGGTGGATTACTGGCGACGATACCGGCGAAAAATGCCCAGGCTTGCCTGGCTGAGCTGCACGGGCTGGGTTATCCCGCCAGTGTTATTATCGGC
>CBDUUA010000241.1:0-4269 GCA_965370135.1 uncultured Cellvibrionales bacterium | reverse complement strand
TACCGGCAAACAGCGGGTCGAGGCATTTGTGCGCGCCTATAATAATGCCGATCAGGTAGCCCTGGAGGGTTTGTTCGAAGGTCGTCCGGTATCGATCGAGTGGCCGGTGCCGGAGAAATTCATGGATGTCAGCAGTTTTCTGGCGCAAGGCAAGGGCACGCTTCGCGTCGATAAGCTATTGGCCTCGGGCCATACCATAAGCGCCAGTTGTCAACTCGATTGCGGCGCTGAACAGCGCCGGGGAATTCTGCTGTTTGAGTTCACCGGCGGGCTGGCGCTGGATCGAGTGTGTGCGTACTGGCAAACGCCTCAGGCGACCTCGTCGTCACCGGGCTCCTGATAGGCCTCTCGCAGCAGCGTGACCAGGGTTCTGCACGCATCAATATCAGTAAAGATGCCGGCGGGAGCGCCGTCCTTGAGCACAATAATGGCGTCCAGGCGGCGCTCTATCATGACCTCCAGAACTTGATCCAGGGGGTCGTAGACATCGGCAAAAGAGGAGCTGGGCGGGCAGATGTCACCCACCAGTAATTCCTCATCGGTGGCGCCCCGGTGACCGATGAGCTGTGCCCGTTTAATATCCCGATCCGAAACGATGGATTCAATATTTCCCTCAACCATCACCGGCAAATGTCGAATAGTGTGCTCCTGCATTAGCAGCAACGCTTCATCAACACTCTGGCCGGCATTGATGTGATAGGGGAAAGGCGTCATTACAGACAACAGTTGTGGCATATGTTTTTGCATGGTGAGTTCCCGGTGATTAGGAGTCTGTCGGACTTAAAATAGATGTTTGAAGAATACCATGTGACGGATCAAAGCAGCAGCGTGCGCTTGTCTTCTGTGCCTCAGGATAGCAGTGTATCCCGAGCCTGGTTGAGTTTCGCGGCGAGATAATCATTGCCGCCGCGATCCGGGTGTAGTTTCTGCATCAGGCGACGGTGGGCGAGTATAATTTGCTCCCGATTCGCTGATTCGTCCAGGCCCAGTATGGCCAGTGCCTCCCCGTGGGACATGGCGCCCGCCCCATCGGCTTGCTGGCCCGGATCATTGGCGCGCCAGCCCGCGCCCAGACGCTGGTCGAGATAAGCTTGCAACAGTTGCGCCGAGTCACTGTCCTGCTGGCAACAGTATTGATACAGCGCCAGTAAATCGCCGTCGTTCATTTGTGCCAGTTGCTGCCCCGCGAAGGGGCCGCTGGTTACCACGCCGCCGATTTGGCCGCTGTCATGATCCAGGCTCATGCTCAAAATGCTGGTATCGACATTCGAATGCTGGTTTGCAGGGGGCGGGCCAGACTGGCCTCTGCGGGTGAAGTGTTGGTGCAGAAAAGGTAGTGACATGGGTAACACGCGCTTTAGCAGGGGTATTGCCGCCGCGATCAGGGCGCCCAGCCAATGCAGGCGGCCGGTGACTACCAGCAGTAGTAGCAGGGTGCCGCCGACAATCGCAATCACCTGCCAGAGGGTGTTTTTTCGCTGTGCGGCGGGCAGGTTCTGGAATCGCAGCCAGATGATATACGCCGCCAGTGCAATGACGATGATCAGGAAAAGTCTCGCCATTATTTACCACCCACTTGTATAACCCTCATTTACAACCTTCATTTACCGCCCTCGTTTACAAACCACTATGATCGCCCCGGTAGTGTTTTCAGCAGTTGTCGAATAAGCGGCGATGGCTGCTCAAGTTGCCTGACCGCATCGACGCCCCCTGCGGCGTAGACCGCTACCGCGGTCAACAATTCCCGCAGTTGTTGGTCACTATTTTCGTCGAACTGGCAGTGGACGCCGCCGCTGAGCCGGGCGATTTGCTCAAATGCCTGGCCGGCATGGGTATCGAATCCCTCCTGGAACATGAACGCGGGTAATTGATGGATGCCCATTTGGCCGGCGAGTTGATACAGGCGCCGGCTGTCTTCTTCCATGGCATCGCCCACGAATACCAGTGCCCTGACGTTTGCTTGCTGGTGTTGAGACAGGGTATGCCGCAGTAGCCGCTCGATTTGGCTGAGGCCTCCCTGGCAAGTGACCGCCAGCATCTGTTGCCGCAGGGCCGGGCCGTTGTTGGACCAAGGCAGAGCCTGGAATTCGTCGATGCCACGGTAGTAGCATAACTGAATATTGAGCCCCGACAGTTCCCGCGTTGCCCCGAACATCTGCGCCTGCAAGTGACAGGCTCGATCCCAGGTCGCCTGCCTGCTCGCGGTTGCGTCCAATGCAAATACCAGGCGGTTATCGCTGGGGCGGGCTTGTAGCTGCCGGGCTTTGGCGAGGAATGCGCTAATCTCGCCAGCGGAGTTCCTGGCGACGGCAGGATTCATTTTTTTCTGCTTTGCCATGGCTTGTTATTCGATCCCGGTATCCTGGCTGGTGACGGTAACGGCTGGCTGCGCTGGTGCTTCGAGCGGTATTGCGGGTAGCGAGGCGCCGCAGTTTTTACAGTAAAGCGCATCGCTATCGTGTCCGCAGTACTGGCACTGCGGGCATTGAGTCGCCTGGCGGGTGCGTTGCATCTCAAGGGATAGTTCAGCGGTAAGGATGCCTGTGGGCACGGCAATGATCGCATAACCGGTCAGCATCGCAAGTGCGGCGATAGCCTGGCCGAGGGGTGTCTGCGGTGTGATATCGCCATAGCCGACGGTAGTGATGGTGACAATAGCCCAATAGATACTCTTGGGTATCGAGGTAAAGCCGTGCTCGGGTCCCTCGAGCACAAACATCAAGGAGCCAAAAATAGATGTGAGTACGATCACCGAAAAGAAGAAAACAAAGACTTTGCGCCGCGCCATCTTCATTGAGCGCAACAGGACATTGGCCTCCGATAGATATCGCATCAACTTTAGTATGCGGAATACTCGCAGCACCCTGAACAGGCGAATGATCAGCAGGACGTTGGCATGGGAGATGAAAAAGGCAAGGTAGCTGGGAAGTATCGACAAGAGATCGACAATGCCGTAAAAGCTGCGCATATAGCGCAAGGGCCTGGGCGAGCAATAGAGGCGAACCAGGTATTCGAAAGTAAACAGGAGGGTGAAAAACCATTCCAGCCTGAAGAAGATCTGACTATAGGGCTCCGAAAAGCTCTCGACGGAGTCGAGCATCACCAGTAGTACGCTGGCGAGAATAACGTAAATCAGTACGATATCGAAAGCCTGGCCGGCGGGGGTGTCGGTACCAAAGATGATGCGATATAAGCGGGCGCGTTGCCTGGCATGGAAGCGGTAGGTCGGCATGGGGTATATAGTGCTTGCCTCTGGCAATGGTGCTGGGGTTCCAGGATTATTCCTGGCACTTTGTATTGGAAGCGAGCCGGTCTGTCAACCGCGCTGTTCGATTTTCGGCTGGGGCGAAACCCGGAACATGCCCTCAGTCGCCAGCCTGGAGCGCACCCGGGCAGCCCCATCTCCTGTGCTATAGTCCAATGCATTAGCGCCGGTATTCAGGAGACAATTGCCCGATGATAGAGTTGCGACAGTACGAGCGCATGCCGTTTAATGCCTTTGTCGAAGTTCAGCACCCCAATATGGGGATTTTCGAGTGGCGCGCCAGGGATATCTCCGAAGGGGGAATTTTCGTTCGCACCGGCAGCTCGCCAAAGCCCCACGTCGGCACTGTGTTGAAAGTACGTTTAAAACGCCACGGCGGCGCAATCAATATTGAACCCCTGCCTATGAGGGTGGTTCATCGGCGCCGGGATGGTGTCGGGCTGTTGTTCCTATCAGCGGAGGAAGTTGAAGCCTCCTAACGACAATGCTGTGGTAGAGTAAGTTCAACCCCTGGTCGTCGCATTCTGCTGTCAATACTGTTGCAGTCCAGTTTCGGGTTGTGGCTGAGGTCGAGCTGCTGTAGTCGCTCCAGCAATGCCAGGTCGCCGGCAGTAGTCAGTGCATTATGGGAGAGATCCAGTTGTCGTAACTGCGGCAACTGCCCCAGGGTCTTTATCGAAGTGATATTATTGTGTTGCAAATGGACAGCCTGAAGATTGCTGAAGGCTTCCATCCCCCCCAGCTCTGCAATGCCCGCATAACTACAGCTAAGTGCCAGTAGATCCTCGCTATGGGTGATTTTCTGGTCTTCAATGGTCTGGCTGACACAGTTAAGCAGAGCGCTGTCTGCAATGCTGTAGTCATTGAAGAGGGGCAGCGGCGTATACACGACTTTGTCGTTGACCGTGAATTCATAGTCGGCACAGCCGCCAGCGGCAAGGGCCAGCATCAGCGCCACCGGGCGCCAGTAGTGACGGAGTTTCATTTCATCTCTCGCAGGATTT
>CBDUUA010000240.1:0-4275 GCA_965370135.1 uncultured Cellvibrionales bacterium | reverse complement strand
GTGCCACGATAGTCGAGCAGCATGTCCACGACTTTGTGCTTACCTTTCAGGTCGGTTCTTGTATCGGTGTGCGGGCAGAAGAGCATTCATAATGCGGATCTTGCGGGACTAAAACATATAGCTGGTGCCGACGTAGGCCTTGTATTCCTGGGTGTTCGGGTTGTAGCCGATATCTACCCGCAGGGACGTATTGACCAGGGCGCGGATTTTCCAACGCACGCCGACGCCGACCGTGTACTTCCATTCGAACAAGTTGACTTCGCCTCGCGGCCAGGCGTTGCCGACATCGGTAAAGATATTCCAGCGAAACGCCGGATAGCGAGGTATCGGTATCAGCCAGTTGAGATTGAGTAGTGCGAATATATCGCCAAGGGGTGCGCTGTCGTCCAGCATACCGCGCATGGTGCTGCTGCCACCCAACTCGAACGCATCCTCCAGGCCAAGATTATAGCCGCCGCGCAACTGCATATTGATATTACTCCAGACCGGTACGTGTATCGGTTGGTAGAGTCGCCAGAAAGCGCCGAAAAAGGTGTAGTTCTCGGTGGATCCCAGGGATTTTCCACCGATGCCGATATCGCCGCCGAATTCCTGACCCGAGCGGTAGTATTCATGATCATTGACGGCGATAAAGCCGCCGCTGAGGGCAAAGTTCAGCACCCGATAGTCGTCAAGCAAGTCGGGTTCGCCACTTTCTGCAATATAGTAGTTGCGGCTCCAGCCGATCCCCGCAGCGCCGATCCAGCCCTGGCTAGGGGCGGTGCGCTTGAGCCAGCGCGAGGCAGCCAGGTCCAGGCTGTCAATATAGTGGTAGTACTCACCCAGGGGATTGCCGAACTCGTCCTCGCTTTCCGTCAAGGTGCGCCTGCGCTCGATGCCACCGGCGACGCCGTAGACGGTGCCGGGAATTTTGGGGATATCGTACTCCAGTGACAGGTGTTGTTCGGTTTCGCCATCGGCTTGATCTTCCTGCTCAATCTCGACTTTGGCGGTCTGGTTGAGCCCGAAGACATTGTCCCAGATGAGCTCTCCGCCGTAGCTGATATCGCCATCGGTGTTGCGACTCAGGGTGGGAATGGGCAGTACATACCATTTTTCAGTGACGGTAAAGGTGACGATAACGCCGGTTTCGCCGCGCTCTGCTCGCGCCCACACCATTTTGAACAAGCTCAGGTTTTTAATCGATTGGCGGGAGCGGATCAGATTGTCCACCGTAAACAGGTCGCCGACTTCGAATAATAATTCTTCCCTCAGAATGATGTCACGGGTGGTTTTGTTGCCCTCGAAGCGTATCTCCTCGATGGTCATGCCTTCCAGATCCGCCAGGGTGGTGGCATCGAGGCGGGCCTTGCAAGCATAGGGGCTACGGGCGTCTACACCCAGACCCCAGACGCTCATGACATGCCATTTTTCAACCAGCTGAAAAGTGATGATCAGGCCCTGGGAGCCCTCGGTAACCACCACGTCCGCGCTGTCAAATTTGCCCAACTCGAGCAGTGACTCGGTGGCTTTCTGCAGGTCTTTATCCGCGAGCAGGCCGCCCTCGCCGAAACTCAGTTCGTTGCAGAGGACATCGTCACCGACATCTTCGTTGCCTTCAAAACGAATTTCGGCGATGGGGCGGCCCTGGTATTCGCCAAAGGAAATCTCTGCGCCATGGAGGGCAGTGACGAATAACAGAGCAAGTAGCGAGGAAATAAAACGCAAACGGGGCATCGGCAGAGTGTCAATTGTCCTACTACAACACTAGCCCAAAGGCATCATTCGGGCTAGTTATTTGAGGTCGAAGAGTGGTGCCTGCCTATGCCTCCAGCAGGGACAGCCAGCGGCGCAGGCAGGTGGCGATGTCGGCAATTTCTTCCATGCATACGCTGTGCTCAATGGGGTAGGTGTCATACCCCGGTTGATAGCCCATGGCGGTCAGTATCTGGCAGGCTTCGTGACCCTGTTGCTCCGGCACCATCGGGTCCTGGCTGCCGTGAAATACATGGATGGGCAGTTCGGCATTGGCGCTATTGAGTTGGATGGTGGTAGCGGTGGCAAAATAGGAGGACATAGTGGCCAGGCCCGCCAGCGGTTTGGGGTAGGTGAGGGCGCCCTGGTAAGCGACCGCGCCACCTTGGGAAAATCCTGCTATCACAATGCGATTGCTGGGGATGCCGCGCTCTATCTCGCGATCGATCAACTGGTGCAAGGCGTGTGCGGAGGCCATCAACTGCTCGGTGTCGACTTTGCGGCCCAGGGAGATATCGGTGATGTCATACCAGGCCGGCATCACCATGCCGCCATTGATGGTGATGGGTATGGCGGGGGCGTGGGGAAAGATAAAACGCACCGCGGCGCCGGCGGGTAAGCGCAGCTCGGGTACCATGGGCTCAAAATCGTGGCCATCCGCGCCCAGGCCGTGTAACCAGATGACAGCACCGTCGGCGGTGGTGGCGGGTTCAATTTCAACACAGGGCAATAGGGTCATGGCGTGATACCGCTTCGACGGGAGCGGCAGTTTACCCCTTTTGCGACGCTGTGGTCGAGTCTCAGTCTCCCAGCTTGCTATTGAGCCGCCGGGGTGTTGAAATCGACTGTCAGCAAGCAGTGGTTCGGATCACGGCGCAATCAGCGCTGCAATGGGATGTCACGGGTGGCCAATCCCCGGGGACAGCGGATGAGGGGAATACAATATCCTGGATTCCGCAGTTGGACGCTCAATTTCTAGCCAAGGTATTGATATGAGGGAAAAGATTCAAACTTGTGTACTCACTCATTGGGTGAATGGCTATGCGCTGCATGGTTTCTCGAAAAATCCCAGCATGCCAGGCCTTCGTTATCGCTCTTGGCAAGGGTATTGGCCATTACCTGCGAGCGACGCCTCGCCTGGCAAGCCGGGATTTCCCGATAATTCCATGCCCAACTGCGGATTCTAGGATTATGGCAATAGCTCTGATTGTCGGTGCCACCGGGGAGGTTGGTGGGCAATTGCTGGAACAGGCGCTGGCCGGCGGCAAATACAGTCGTATTCATCTGTTATTGCGCCGCAGTATGGGCTACCAGAACCACCCAGTGGTGTGTGAGCATATACAGGATCCCCTCAACCCCGCCGACTTGAAGCTTGAAAAGCCGGTTGCTACCGTATTCTGCGCTCTCGGCACCACCCGCAAACAGGCTGGTAGCAAAGCCGTTTTTTACCGGGTCGATCACGACCTGGTGGTGGCGGTGGGGCAATGGGCAAATGATCATCAGGCCAGGCAGTTGCACGTAGTCAGCAGTATCGGTGCCGATCCGCGATCCCCCAGCCATTATGTGCGCACCAAGGGCGAGACCGAGGCGGATTTACGGCAATTGGCTTTGCCGAGCCTTTATCTCTATCGTCCCGCTCTGCTGGATGCCCCGGGACGCACTGACTTTCGCCTGGGAGAGCGGTTGGCGGCACAGGTGCTGGCGGGCTTGAAAGCCGTACCCCTGCAGCGGGCCAGGCGTTGGCAGCCGGTGCCGGTGGCCCGACTGGCGGCCGCCATGCTGCGGCGGGCTGAACAAGCCGAGCCGGGATGTCATGTCATAGAGTCAGAGGAACTATGAATAGGCAGCCAGGACGGTGGCATGCTATCAATCGGCGCACTAACAGTGGTGGTTTTCGTGTATCATCTGGCCTCCAAATCAGGATACTCAATTCAGGAGAATAAAATGAATACGAAAACAATCATGGGTGTGACTTTCGCTGCGGTACTGGCTATGTCCCTGGGCGCTTGCAGCAAAGACGATACCGAGGCAGCCAAAAGCGCAGCTCACGATGCGGCCGAGAGCGTGAAGGAAGCCGGCTCCCATGCCGTTGACGCCACCAAGGATGCGGCTTCAGATGCCGCTGATGCCACCGAGCATGCATACAACGAGGCAGCGGATGCCACCAAAGACATGGCCCATGATGCTGGTGATGCAATAGAAGATGCAGCCGATGATGCAGAGGATGCGGCCGAGGACGCCAAGGAGAAATTATCCAAGTAGCTCTTGTAATAACTCTTGTTACAACTCTTGTTACAAAGAATGGGGTGTGAAAGCAAGGTTCTTCACGCCGCCCTGTTTCTTGTTTTATTTCGGGTCGTATCGTGGCCCGAATTTTTCCCCCTCCTCTTATCTCCTTCACCAGAGACTACGCACATTGCTTAATGTCACGGTGGTTTTTCAACCTTGCACCTGATTACACATAAACTCCAGTCAACTAAAGTGGCCGAATAAATTCGGCCCTAGTACGCCCGCGAGGGCACATCATCAGCACGGTGAAAG
>CBDUUA010000239.1:0-4276 GCA_965370135.1 uncultured Cellvibrionales bacterium | reverse complement strand
TTTATTGCAAGCTATACCAGTATCAGCAATGCCATGCTGGCCGATGCACCCGACAGCGAGCAGGTAATGCCACAACTGCGAGACTTCATCGGCGACTCGGTACTGGTAGCCCACAATGCCAGTTTCGACCGGGGTTTTCTCGAAGCGGAATATAGCCGGCTCGGCTACCAGACCAAACACCCCTTTATCTGTTCGATGCGAGTGGCGCGACGCCTCTACCCCAGTGCACCAAATCACAGATTAGGCACCCTGGTTGCATACACCAAAGTACCGGAGTGCGGCCAGTTTCACCGCGCCCTTGCCGATGCTGAAATGACAGCATACCTCTGGTTGAATATGGTGCAGCGACTCGTCAGCAAATACCGTATCCAGAATGCCAACCTGGCGTTGATGCGCAAGCTGCAGAGCATGAAGATAAGCAGTGCCGATTCATACCTTACTGGCTTTGCCGAACAAACTACTGCGCACTAAGCGCAGCCAGATCACTTAACAGCGAACCGCGGCGCGCAACTCGCACCGCATTGGCGTCCAGTGAGTCCGTTAAAAAGCAAAAGGAAATACCGCTGCGAGGATCAGCCCAGGCCACTTGCCCCCCCGCCCCGTGATGCCCGAAACAGCCCGGAGACGTGTGCCTGGCGCCCATGCCGCGGCGACCACCCTGGCCATCATCACCCTGAATAATCAGACCCAAACTGCGATTGGCGGGAAGACCGCAATAGGGATCCGGATGATCAGCGCGTATCACACCGGTGGCGTCGGCCAATACCGACGAGTCCCACAAGTCCCCCGGATTATGCAGCAGGGCCTGGTAGAACAGCGCCACATCGGCGGCATTGGCGACACCGCCTCCCCCGGGCACACCCAGGGCTCGCACACCAGGGTCATTCATCAACATCAGCAATTTATGATCGGGGTTTTCCGGTGCGCAGGCTGACTCACCAAAATAGGCGTCCAGATCCCCCTGGCCGGCCGCGCTGCCGACAGAGCGCACCGGGTTGATACTCTGCTGCTCGCCGGTCGGCACGCCCAGGCGGAAACCGCCGAGACCTATCGGCCCGGTAATATGGCGGGCGATAAACTCACGATAGTCCATCTGGCTGATGCGCGCTACGACTTCCGCCAATACCCAATAGCTCGACGTGGGGTGATAGTTGCAGCGCGAGCCCGGCTGCCAATCCAGTTGCCACGCGGCCATACACTCCAAGCGCCCGGCCCGGGTAGACCAATGCGCCGGCCCCATTACCGCATGGGGGAAACCCGCCGTATGGGTCAGCAATTGTTCGACAGTCACGGCATGTTTGCCGTGGGCGCCAAACTCGGGGATAAAGTCGACCACCGGGCGTTTAACATCGATAGCGTGCTCCGCCATCAACAGCCAGAAAGCAGAGGCCAATAAGGGTTTGCTCACCGAGTATATCGCGTAGGGACTCCCCTCCGCCGCCTCCCCTATGGTGGCAAAAAACGCAACGCGCCCCTGCCTCGCTACCGCAATCTGGCAGGAGTTTAAGCCGCCGAGCTCTCGCTGTTGCCCGGCATTCTCCAGCAAGGCCTCCAGTGCTGCGGTGTTCAAGCCCAGGTGCTGCGGGTCATCTATTGCAGTCATGGTTAAATCCCGATTTTTTTATTGGAGTGGGGCGGGCCCCGTACGTCTACAGAGCATCACCCAAAAACAAGCCCATTGGTAGCGCGTAAAAGGTCAGCTGACCCTGCCTGAAGGGCAGTATTTCCCGACCGGTATAAAACAGGATACCCTGTTCAAATGCCTCGCCTGAAAACTCTGCCAGAGTGACGAGTCCCTTAAAGTCCTGGTTATTTACGCTTGCAGAGGCCTTGACTTCAATGCCGATAATCTTTGCGTTAGCCCGCTCTAAAACGATATCGACCTCATGCTTTCTGTTGTCCCTGAAGTGATACAAGCCTACCTCTTCTTGCGCCCAGGAAGCCTGTTTACAACATTCCATGTAGACCAGACTTTCCAACAGCCCGCCATAGTATTGGCTTTTCAGCAACTGATTTTCATTGCGAAGACCCAGCAGATGGCAGGCAAGCCCGGTGTCAACATAATGAATTTTTGGCATTCGCGCAGACAGGCGCTTCGCGCGATTTTTCGAATAGGCGGGCACTCTGCGCACGATAAACATGAGTTCAAGAATTTCAATATAGCTTTTTACCAGCTTATCATTCAACTCAAGGTCGTTGGCAATATTCGAGTACTTCAGCAAATTGCCACTAAGCCCCGCAAGATAGGGTGTCATCGCCTGTAATTTTGAGTGATAGTCACCCCGCGCGGCATACAAACTTTCGAAGTCCTTGTAAAACCTGCCCTCCATATACGATTTAAACCAAATCTGCTTTGCTCGTGGGCTCTTGCTTTGCACCTCAGGGTAGCCACCTTGTAACACCAGGCTTGCCAGTTGCTCGCGGCCGGTGAATGGAACAGGTCTCGACTGAAATTCCCCAGCCAGCAAATAGTCGATAATATTTAGCGACTGCCCCGTGAGTTCACTGAGGGATAAGGGAAAAAGCTCCAACCTCGCCATATGACCAGGTAGAGCCTCCTGAGTCCGTGCAGAGCGAAAAATATCCGCCGACCCGGTTAAAAGAAATTTACCTTTTTCTTCCGGCTCCAGCCGGTCAGAAGCCTCTTTAATAGCAGGAATCAAACCTGGGGCATATTGAAACTCATCCAACACAACCCGGTTTGGACCCAGTGAGCGTATAAAACCATGTGGATCACTTTTAGCGGATGCGAGTGTTGCCTGGTCATCCAATGTGATATAGCCCATCTTCAAATGGCCGGCAACAGAGCGCGCCAGGGTGGTTTTACCCGCCTGCCCAGGGCCAGTGAGGTAGAGCACACGGAATTCAGCCAGCAGCTCCTCGATGAGCACTTGTAAGCTTCTGGTGTACATAGGTTTTCCCTGGTCAAGGCACTCTGTCACTGGCTTCAGATCAGGCCTGACACGCCCGATGGAAAGAAACTATTACTCTTAGCACGAGTAATACTATATCTTAATACGAGTTTTACAGCCTGTTAATACGAATTTTACAGACAGCTATTGCGATTTTCTCAACCCATGGCCCGGCGCGCGACTGTTTTTTCTTATGATCCCTGAATCCAATCCCCTCAAACTCTTTGACAACTGGCCTGTGCCCCGCTAATTTTGCGCACCCACCATAAAACAGAAGTCCTTGTTATGGACGAGCGATGACCAGGCCGAACCAATACCCATGACTGATACCATCAGACACGAGTTGCATATTCCGGTCGAGAGCAATCAACAGACCCTACTGGACGTGCTGGCCACCAGAACCGGGTTGTCCCGGCAGGTGATCAAGCAAGCAATGGACAAAGGCGCCCTGTGGTTGGGTCACGGCAACAGTATGCGCCGCATCCGGCGGGTGAAAACCACCCTGCGCACCGGCGACACCCTGCATTTTTACTACGACAGCGAAATCCTGGGCCGGCAAGTTGAAGCCGCCCGGCTAATCGCCGACGAAGATGCTTACAGTATCTGGTACAAGCCCTACGGCATGCATTGCCAGGGTTCCAAATGGGGGGATCACTGCACCATTACCCGCAATGTACAAAAACAAACCGGGCGCCATGTCTATCTGGTGCATCGCCTGGATCGCGCCGCCCGGGGCCTGATAATTATTGCCCACACAAAATTCGCCGCCGCCCGCCTTAGCGAACAGTTCAAGCATCGCCAAATAGAAAAGACCTACCACGCCATCGTGCACGGTCACTACCCCGCCACGGAACACGCCATCACCATCAATGAGCCGGTAGAGGGCAAACCCGCAATAAGCCATGTACGCAGCCTGCAACAAGATGCCCAGGAACAACGGTCGCTGCTGGAAGTAGAGATTGAAACCGGCCGCAAGCACCAGATTCGACGACATCTGGCGAATGCCGGCCACCCCATCGTGGGGGATCGCCTGTACGGCGTGAAAGGTGATACTGACGATTTACAACTATGCGCTTGGCGGCTCGCGTTTCGTTGCCCCAGCACCGGCACTGACAAACGCTATCAGTTGGAGGAGACCTTACAGCTAGTAGTATCGCCTTGGTGAAGTTGGCGACTTTTCAACCAGGATTGTACATGATGGCACATATGCTATCATTGCGAAATGAATGAAACAATAGTTGTGGACACCAGCATAATAGTAAGCGCCCTGATTGGAAAAAGAGGGGCAAGCCGTGAGGTACTGCGAAGATGCTTGAAGGGAAACTATAGCCCCTTGATAAGTAATGCATTATTTCAGGAATATG
>CBDUUA010000238.1:0-4290 GCA_965370135.1 uncultured Cellvibrionales bacterium | reverse complement strand
GCGGTTAGCCTGGCCATCAGGACCTGAACATTGCCGTCGGCGCTAAAATCTGCGGTCGATTGGGCAAAATTCAGGGTCTCACCGGCGGCCAACTCGGATACGAGCTGGGTGATTTCTATGCCGTTGCTGGAGTCGGCATCGTCATCCAGGGTCAGAATGACCCGCGCAATATTCAATACCGTTGCGTTGTCGATATTTTGAGCGCCTGCCACGATATCTACCGGGATAATAATGGTGAAGCCGGTCGATTCGCCGAGCAGGATGTCACCGATATAAAACGTTACCGGGTCGCCGTCGAGGTATTCATAGGTGCCGGCAGCGTCGGTTGTGCCCGACAGTTCCTTTGATTCCCATCGCAATCCCTGTACCGCACTATCGACAAACACTCCTGTTATTTTGGCGGGTGGCAGGACTACGGGATCGTCGTCACCGCCGCCGCCACCACCACAGGCGCTCAGCAGGGTTATTGTTACCAGAGTCAACGCAGATTTGAAAAATGGATAGTGCATTCTATCTTGTCCTCTTCTATAGCTTCGAAATAGCTTCTAATATGGCCTCTACTTTTACTTCTTAGTAGGTGGCGTGCACCCATAAATGCACCCACCTCAAAGAATAGATCATTCCAGTGCCGGCGGGGTATGGATCAATCCCTCCCTTTGATCATGGCCTGTCTACAGAATTATGCCAGTCACCTGCCTGCGGATTGCAGCTTGAAGAGGAACCGACCATGAGCCAATACCCGAAAGCCGAAGCCTGTGCCGCCGACACCCATGTCGTTGAAAATATGCCGCCGGTGCTGGAGAACTACAACATGTTCAGCAGTGATGCCACCCTGGTAGAGAGCGTAAACCGGGAAGGTGGCGGCTGGGCGCGGGACAAGCTCACTGCCTATGGCCGCAATTGTGGCAGCGCCGAATGGATACTGCGCGGCGTCGAGGCCAATCGGGTCAAGCCGGTGCTGGAAACCCATGACCGCTACGGCAAGCGCATCGATCAAGTGACCTTCCACCCGGCCTATCACCAACTGATGAGTACCTCCATGGCCCAGGGGCTGGCAGATGCTCCCTGGACGGAGCCAAAAGCCGGGGCGAATGTCGTTCGGGCGGCGGGCAGCTATATGACCACCCAGGTAGAAGCGGGCCACGGCTGCCCCATCACCATGACCTTCGCGGCCGTGCCCACCTTGCTGAAACAAGCGGAGCTTGCCGAAGAGTGGCTGCCCAAGGTGCTGTCGCGGGACTACGACCCGCGCAATCTGCCGCACACCGAAAAGAGCAGCGTCACTATCGGCATGGCGATGACAGAGAAACAAGGCGGTAGCGATGTGCGGCGCAATTCTACCCGCGCCTTCCCCGTGGGCTCGCCCGGGCCGGGCCAGGCCTACGAACTGGTGGGGCACAAGTTTTTTGTCTCCGCTCCCATGTGCGATGCCTTCCTGATGCTGGCGCAGGCGGAAGACGGCATCTCCTGTTTTCTGGTGCCGCGCTGGCGTCCGGACGGCAGCAAAAACCCCCTGCAAATTCTCCGGCTGAAAGACAAGATGGGCAATGTCTCCAACGCCTCCAGCGAGACAGAACTACGGGGCGCCCTGGGCTGGCTGATCGGGGAAGAGGGCCGCGGCATTGCCAATATCCTGGAGATGGTGGCCATGACCCGATTTGATTGCCTGGTCATGTCAGCCGGCGCCATGCGCCAGCATATGACCCAGATTATCCATCACACCAGCCACCGCCAGGCCTTCGGCAATTACCTGGATAAACAGCCCTTGATGCAGAATGTGCTGGCGGATCTGGAACTGGAAACTGAAGCCGCCACCCATATGGCCTTCCGCGTGGCCAGGGCCCTGGATAGTGCCGTCGACGGCGATACCCGGGAAGCCGGTTTTTCCCGCATTGCCACTGCCGTCGGAAAATATTGGGTGTGCAAGCGCCAGCCCGGGCATGCCTACGAGGCCATGGAGTGCATCGGCGGCTCCGCGGTGATGGAAAACAGCCTCATGCCCCGCTTCTACCGCGAGGCGCCCATCAACACGATCTGGGAAGGTTCCGGCAATATTCAGTGCCTGGATGTACTGCGTGCCATGCAAAAAGAACCGAACTCCCTGGAAGCATTTATGCATGAAGTGGGCCTGGCAGCGGGGACTGATTCTCGATTTGACGCTTATCTAGCCAGCCTGCAACAGGCTTTGAACGAGCGCGACAATATTGAATACCGGGCTCGCAGCGTGGTCGAGAAGATGGCGCTGGCATTGCAGGGATCCCTGTTGCTGCGCGACGCCCCCGGCCCGGTCGCCGAGGCTTTCTGTGCTGGCCGCCTGCAGGGTAATTCCGGTAACACCTACGGCATGCTGCCGTTCGCTGTTGACTGCTCCGCGCTCATCGACCGGGGGCGAGTGGATTGAAACTGGTTCATTCACCGATGGTGCGGGCAATGTCCGTTGAAGGTAAAATATAAGCCATAGTTGGAAGACAAAAAAACCGGAGCAGAAAATGACCAAATCAACCGTGAAGTTTGAATTCGAAAAAGAGACGAAAAACAGTATTCGCTATAAAGAAGTGCCAGAAGAGGGCAAAGCCCCCATCATGGGCTCGGTTTATGTGCAGAAGTGGTTTGCCGGTAATGCCAGGCACCTTGAGATATCGATTGAGAAAAAAGATTGAGGCAGAACGGCTGCATTCAAAATCTGTGGACTTCAGAGATAGGGGGCTTTAGTCTTCTTCACTCTCGTTACGCTCGGGTCACCATCATTGGGGCTCATTGGGGATACAAAGAGAATAAAAAGAGGATAAACATATGAAAAAAGATAAATCCAATGTTGGTGCCATTATTCATGAGGGCGCAATCAAGCTTGAAACTGAGGTTGTGCAAGCTGTTTCCTACTTTAGGAAAACGAAACAGCACAAGCTTGCTCTAAAAAAATTAATCAAACGCGCCCAGAAAAGCCAGGAATACAAAGAGAATTTAGGCCCCTATGATGGCTTATTGAGGGATAGGTTATCGAACGCCGTTTTTGTAGGGCATATTAATACCGATCTCGATTCCGTGGCGGGGGCAATTGGTGCGGCAGCTCTATTTGGCGGCACACCTGCTATCAGTGAGCCTGAGGACAGACTCAATGGTGAGATACTTTTTGCATTAAAAAATTCGGGCATTGAGACACCCAAACTATTTGACAGCATTGAAAATTCGGCTGTTTGTGATGTGGTGCTGGTCGATCATACCGAGGAGAAGCAAATGGTGCCGAGCATTCTGGACTCGCCGACCCGGGCTACCAGAATTGTTGGAATTCTGGATCACCATGCCCTGGCTAAAACGTTTTATACCAGCAAGCCCATTTTTATGGATTTGAGGCCGTGGGGTTCGATCAGTACCATTATTGCGGTCTTGTTTATTCGCCATAAGAAAACCTTACCCAAACCCCTGGCGGTTCTATTACTGCATGCCATTTTAAGTGATACCTTGAATCTGCGATCGATTACCACCACCGAGGCGGATAGGGGTATGGTGGCACTGTTATCCAGTTTCGGGGGGATCAGTAATACCAAAAAGGTTGATGAAACCGATGAACTGAACGCCGACTTGAGTAAAACCGCCGCCTATCAAGAGACCGAAATTGACCTGTTGGCAAAAAGGCAGTTCCAGGCCAAGACCGACTGGATCGTTGCCCTGGGAGCCTACGAGATGGTGCGGGGTGACCAAAAGGACTTCTCCTGTGGGCCCTGGAAATTTGGGATTTCGGTATTGGAGGTCACCGACTGTGAAAAAGTGTTGGATGTCGCTTATGAGATACTGTTGGAATTAAGGCTGTTGAAGAAAGAGAAAGGTTTGGCTGTTGTTCATTCTGAAGAAGTTCAGCCACAAGAAGCCCATCAACCAGAAAACAGTGCTGCCGAATCCGCCTCATCTTTTTTGCAATTACAAAGAACAAAAGAGTTGGATTTTGCATTCCTGTTTGTGGTCAATGTTGTCGAACAAAAAAGTATCCTTCTCATTCCGGGGGGCAGGGAGTTAGCGCTGGCCAAGGCCGCTATTATAGAGTCAGATGACCCAAGGGCAAATGAAGCTGTCTTGATGGCAGCCTACCCGGGAATTGTAGCCCCTGGGTCAACCATCAAGGCTGAAGAAACTTCAATGCATTTACCCGTTGGCCTGGTATCCAGGAAAGCTCAATTCGTCCCCGCAATTATCAACGCGCTCGAGAGAGATTTTTTCTATGAGGCCAAGGGCCCCGTTAGCCTGGAACCTGAATCGGACTCCAGATACTCGGAGACGGACACCCGGCAAGTGTTG
>CBDUUA010000237.1:0-4291 GCA_965370135.1 uncultured Cellvibrionales bacterium | reverse complement strand
CTGATACAGAGAGTCCGCTTTCTCGGTATTTACTCGAGTAACCAGGACGAATTCTATCGCGTCAGGGTGGCCGATGTCCGGCGCTTGGTCGGCTTCACGTCCGGAGGTAAAAAAGAACATTTCGACAGCCTGCTGAATAGAATCAATCGACGGGTTATCGAGATGCAACGCCGGTTTGATGCCTGCTATAAAGAGATCATGACGGAGCTGGCGAAAAACCATATCTATTTGATTGATGAAACCCAACTGAGCGAAGCGCAACACAAGTATGTGGTGCGCTACTTCAACGATAAGATTCTCAACTATCTCGATCCGTTTTTTATCGATGAATCGACCGAACTACCCAATTTGAACGATGCGTCTATCTACTTTGCGGTGCAACTCAAGCTCAGCGACAACAGCCGCCGCTACGCCGCCGTGTCGATACCCAGCAACCGCCTGCCCCGGTTCATTGAGATACCGTCGAGAAAAGGCAAGCGGGAGACTGTGTTCATCGTGCTCGACAATATTATTCGCACCTGCCTCACCGCGACCTTCCGCGGGCTGCTCAGTATTCAGAGCGCCCAGGCCTATACCTTCAAGATTAGCCGCGATGCGGAACTGGAATTGGGCGAAGGCATCACCCAAAGCCATATTGATCGCGTTTCCCACAGCTTAAAGCGACGAACACAGGCCGATGCGGTCAGGTTTGTCTATGATCGAGCCATGCCCAAGGATCTGGTGGCAATCATTACGCGCAAGCTCAAAATGGGCAAATACGACAGCTACACCCCCGGCGGACGCTACCACAGCGCCAAAGACTTTATGAGTTTCCCCGATGTGGGGCCGTCAAAGTTCCTCTACCACCCCCTCAAGGCGATCCAGTTCCAGACCGACAACCGCAGCCTGTTCTCGGCACTGCAGCAGCGGGACATCATGCTCTACTACCCCTACCACGACTTCAAGACCGTGGTGGATTTTCTGGGTACCGCGGCAATAGATCCCCAAGTCAAGTCAATCAATATCTCACTCTATCGCGTGGCATCAAACTCCCTGGTGGCAATGGCGCTGATCAATGCCGTGCGCAACCGAAAAGAAGTCACCGCGGTACTGGAGTTACAGGCGCGCTTCGACGAGCAAGCCAATATCAGCTGGGCGGAGAAATTGACCGCGGCCGGGGTCAATGTCATTTTTGGCGTGCCGGGCCTGAAAGTACACTCGAAGATTATTTCGATTGTACGACAGGAGGGCGGCGCCAATCGCTACTACAGCCATATAGGCACCGGCAACTTCAATGAAAAAACCGCCACCCTGTATTGCGACATCAGCTTGTTCACAGCCAACCAGGAAATCGGCCGGGATGTGGCCAATGTGTTCGACTTTATCAAGCACAATTACAAGCGGCATGAATTCAAGCATATTAGTGTCTCACCCTATACCAACCGCACCGCGCTGCTGGGCGCCATCGAGCGCGAGATTGAGTGGTCAAAGCAGGGCCGCAAAGCGAAGATCCAGCTCAAGTGCAATAATCTGGTGGACACGGAGGTTGTGGAAAAATTGTATGAGGCGAGCGCCGCCGGCGTTGAAGTGCGATTGATCATTCGCAGCATGTGCTCACTGGAGCCAGAAAAACCAGGACTGAGTGAAAACATTCGCGCGATCAGCATCGTCGACAAGCACCTTGAACATGCGCGCATTTATATTTTCAATAATGACGGTGACCCCAACTACTTTATTTCCTCCGCCGATCTCATGACCCGCAACCTGGACTACCGCGTCGAGGTCACCTGCCCTATTTACGATGCCGGGCACAAGGCTTTTCTGCAGGAGCTATTCGATATTCAATGGCAGGACAACGTCAAAGCGCGATCATTGGCCCCTGGGAAAATCAACACCATCGTAGACCAGCAGCGCAAACGCAAGGTTCGCAGCCAGGATGCCATCGCGCGTTTTATCGCCGGGCAAACGCTACAAAATAGCGTTCAAGCTGCTGATACAGCTAAGAGAAAGACCTAGTACTACTTCAGCATTTTCGGGGTGATCAGCGACACGATCTTCCCCGACCCCTGGGAAATGTCCTGCCAGCTTTTGATATCAATCTCAAGCTGGCAGTAGGCGCAGGTGGGAAACTTCGCCAGTGGTTCGGCGCTGAACCACTCTATCAATTCGTGCAGCGCCGGGTTGTGGCCGACAATGCTGAGCTCATTGCCTCGCTGAAGACTCAGCCAGTCAATAAGATGCCGGTAGTCAAAGGTATAGAGCGCATCCTCGTAATGAACGTTGCCGGCATCCTGCTGCAAGACACCAAACCATTCGGCAACCGTCTCCCTCGCTCGCGTGGCACTACTGCAATAAACCGATTGAGCGCGCCAACCGGCGGCAAAAGCTGCCGGGGCCATCAGTTGGGTGTCGAAGCGCCCTCGCTTTTTTAGCGGCCTGTCGATATCACCTAACAGCGGATCGTCCCAGCTGGATTTGGCATGGCGTATTAAATGCAGCACTTTCATAATATCGCGTTCAATAGATTAGGGTTCATGGCTATAGAGGTTCCCGATGGTAACAAAAAGGGGATGCCGCTATTCTAAGCCTTTGCCCGCTAGTGGTCTATCAGACAGTTAGCGGTAGTGGTCAATAAAAACTTCTCAAGAAACCTCTCAATAAACTATAGCCCGCGCCAACATCACCCACAGCGCAATGGAGTGACGAATCAGCGCAGCTGGCCTATATTTAGGCTAGTATTTTGCCCCGGTAAGTCTGATGACATTCAAATGTATTGTGCCGCTGGCGCTGTTTCTTACCGCATTGCCAGCCAGCCTGAGCCACGCTGCCAGCGATGGTAGACCCGGCGCCACCTCGACCGGCCAGATTTTCATACGCCTTGAGTTCAGCCAGAGTGTTCAAGTCAGCAATTTGAAAGATATCGAACTGGCAGTGGAGAACGATGCCTTGGTCGACGGCATCGAAACCACGCAGCAGTTCTGTGTCAGGGGCAGCAAGGGCGGTTATTACCGACTGGTAGCCCAGAGTGACCGCGGCGGCAGTACACCCTTCTCCCTCACCGGTGACGGCGGTGAGACCATCGCATTCAATTTGTTCTTCACTGGCCAGCTCAGTAGCAATGTGCTGGAACCCATGACCCCGGGTGTACCGTCCCGGAATTATGCGATACAGAGCAATGGTATCTATTGCAATGGTGAGGACAATGCCGAAATAGCGATCCATATCCCGGCGCAAGAAATACAAAGCAAGAGCGACCGAATTTTTTCAGGCTACCTCAACCTGACCGTAGCCGTCGAATAGTTCATTTAAAGCCAACCGGACAGCACAATCATGAGCACATTTATACGAACGAGTGTTACCCTTATCCTGCTATGCGCAGCAGGCATTGCCCAGGCCGGCATTCTGCTGGACAAATCGATTATTGAATTTACCGAGGATGAAGCACCCCGGAAAGATATCTGGGTAATCAACGATGACAGCGACAATGCCTATGTGAAAATCCAGGTGCTGGCCGTCAACAAGCCCGGCACCGAGCAGGAAACCCGGGAGGAAATCACCGACCCCGATCAAATCAGCTTTGTCGCAAGCCCCTCCAAACTGGTGATCCCCCCCAAGGGCAGAAAACTGGTGCGACTGGTCAACCTGGCGCCACCAGGGCCGGAGCGCGTCTACCGCATCAACTTTACGCCGGTTCTACCGCCACTGCAGGAAGAAGAAGGCGCCACCGTCAGAGTAGTCATCGCCTACCAGGTACTGGCCTTGATTTACCCGGCGTCGCCCACCGAGCAACTGGAGATCGACAGAAAGGGCCAGTCCCTGACCTTCCGCAACAAGGGCAACAGTTACATACTCATGGGCGCTGGAACCCAGTGTGACAGCGCCGCCCAGAACTGCGAGGATCTGCCGGCGCGCAGACTCTACGCGGGCAATGAGTGGCAGATCACTCTGCCCTTTGCCAATACCGAGGTCAACTACAGCCTGAGCAATTTCAAAGGCACGCGAAAAGAGATTATTCAGTAAGCTGAATAATCGAGCGATAAAGCGCAGCACAAGCCAGTGATGTCTTGCCTGTTACTGCCCGCCTTGTTGGCGTCAAGCTGCGTACTGGGGAACATTGTCGCCAGTTCGCTGTTGGCCTCAGTAACGAATACGCCCACCGCTGAGCAACACAGTACTGCACCAGTTGACCCACAGCAGCCAGTGATTACCCAAATCGAATCAGGCGGATCGCCGCCAATAGAGCCACTGGCGACACGGACAATTTATCGAACAGGCAAGACGTCGATAGTCGACAAACCATTGCTGCCCAAAG
>CBDUUA010000236.1:0-4308 GCA_965370135.1 uncultured Cellvibrionales bacterium | reverse complement strand
TGCAGGCCCTCGATGATGGTGCACTCCCAGAGGGGGCGCTTCAGGTCCATGGCGGCCTCATGCAGTTTGGCAACCTGAATGCAGAGTTGGCGCCAGTCACCGGGGTATGGCAGGGCAACCTGCCTCATGTGGTAGTCGATATCGAAGTCATCATCTATCACCCAGTAGGGACGATCCAGTCGCCCCGGCACTTGCAGCAGGCGAGTACGAAAAACAGGCATGGCGAGGAAGCGCTGGGCGAAGTTCTCCAGCACATTTTTGCAGTGCACGACACCTCCCGCGGCGGTAGAGGGGTCGTAGACGCCCATAAACCCGATGTGCTGCGGGGTGTTGCTATTTTCAAGATTGAAAAAAACTGCGTCCGTGTATCCGAGTCGCTGCATGATGATGTATCCCGATCTGGTGTATTTTAGCCAAGTAAGTGGCAAAAAAGACAACACTACACTTGATGTCCGGTTGTCTTGCCAATATGATACTGTCAAACGGCACCATCAAACAACTATTGACCGGCGATTGATAGCGGCAATTGATAGAGACAGTTGATAAAGACAGTTGATAAAGACAATGGATAAGAAAGTAGAAATACCGGCGGCGCAGGCGCGAATTCTGGATGCCGCTATTGCCTGCGTGAAGCGCTGGGGTATCCAGCGAGTGACCTTGAACGATATTGCCGACGAGGCCGGTGTTGCCCGCTCCACCGTATACAGCTACTACAGCAATCGCGATGAAGTGATCAGGGCCGGTCTGCTGCAGTCCGCCTATGTGTTTGGTGAAAAACTGCTTACGCACATCAGCCAGTTTAAAACATCCCGGGATCGGGCCATCGAGGCAGTTGCGTATAGTCTGGAGGTATTGCCCAGCGAGCCACATCTGGCACTGATTTCTGACTCGACCCTGTCAGAAATACTCCACGCCGAAGCGCTGACGACCCCTGAAAGTACCGACATAGGCTTGGCCTTATTCCAGGTAATCATGCAACGCGAAGATCGTTCCGATGACGAAACCCGGGAAATCGTTGAATTTACCTTTCGTTTTATGCTGTCTTTACTGACCATGAAAAGCCCGGTGGAAAGAACGCCAGACGAATTAAGGGGTTTTATCGCCCGTCGAATGTTGCCCTCTATTGGCCTCACTGTCCCTTCGAAATATAAACTACTAAAGAGTCAAAAATAGAGTCAAAAATGAGCGAGCAGAAAACGTTTGATTACATCGTTGTGGGTGGTGGTTCCGCGGGTTGTGTGGTCGCCGCGCGGCTGGCGGAATATAGGCTGGGAACGGTACTGCTACTGGAAACCGGCGAGCCGGTCGAAAATAATCCGGAAACGATGACGGCCGATGGCTTCAAATACGCGTTTGCCAATGACAGCGTGATGAAAGATCGTATGTCTGTAGCCCAGGCAAGTTGTAGCCATCGCACACTCTATGCGGGCTCCGGCACCGGTATGGGGGGCAGTGGCTCGGTCAACGGCATGGTCTACACGCGAGGGGATAAACTCGATTTTGAGCAGTGGCCCGAGGGCTGGCATTGGGACGATGTCGCGCCGGTTTTTACTGAGCTTGAACAGCGCCTGCGGGTGCGCTCCCGTGGGGCTACCCGATTCACGGAAACTTGTATTCGTGCGGCCGAACAAATTGGCTTTCGACAAAAAGATGGCTTGAACGATGGTGATCTTTGCGGCTATATCGGCTACAACGATATGAACTACGAGGGTGATCAGCGGCGCAGTTCCTATATGTCATTTATCCATGGCAATAAACCGGAATTACTGACGGTTAGAACTCAAACCATTGTTCATAAAATTGTTTTTGATAGTAACGATCACAGTAGCAGTAGCTCTAATAGTAACAACAATGCCATCGGTGTAGAGATCGAACAAAACGGCATTAGAGAAACGGTGGCGGTCCGTGGTGAGGTAATTCTATGCGCCGGGGCCCTGGAGACGCCGAAACTTTTAATGCTTTCCGGGATTGGCCCAAAGGAGCAACTGGATAGCTTCGGTATCGACATTGTAAAAGATGAAAAGGCTATAGGGCAGAACCTGCACGACCATCCCAATGTTTGCATGTTTTATAAAGGCGTGAAAAAAATTGATTTTGGTCATCCGCAAATATACGGCTTTGGGCGCAGCAATCAGCAAACCGATTTGCCCAAAGCCCAGGCCGACACCTGCTATACATTCATGGCGGCGCCCATCACTCTCAAGCAATCGATGTATCGCATGCTGCCGGCGCTGGTGTTGCCGGGCAAACTATTTTACAACAAGTTATTGCGACGCTTATTCAGGAAGATTGTCGATGTGGTTTTCTTCTTCCCCTCGGTAGAGCGTTTTGTCGACCATGTTTACGGTGTGGTGGTGATACTCGGCAAGCCTGAATCCAAAGGCCAGTTGCGCCTGGCATCGACGGATGTGCGCGATCAAGCCTTTATTGACCCCGCCTATTACAGCAATCCGATCGACATGGAAACCATGTTGAAGGGTGTGAAGGTGGCTAAACAAATGGCTACACAGAAAGGTTTTAAGGAGTGGGGGAATACGCCGCTGGTGGCGGCAAATAAGTCAGATAACGACGTCGTCATTAAAAAATGGATCAAGGGCGCGACCATGACCACATTCCACTACTGTGGCACCTGTACCATGGGTGAGGGTGACGACGCGCCCGTCGGACTCGATCTCAAGCTGAAAGGAATCAACAACGTTCGCGTGGCCGATGCGTCTGTGATTCCTGAAGTTCCGGTATCGGCCATCAATGCACCCAGCATGATGATTGGGTTTCGCGCGGCAGAATTTATTGCCGCTGAATTGAGTAGTGAAAATAACCAGAGGGTTGTCAACCAATGACCGTAGAAGCCGTAGCCAAGCTAGAGAACTATGAGCCTTCATTGCCGGCAGACACTTTACCGGCAGACACTTTACCGGTAGACATAGAATGTTATAACCCCGCTACCGGCGAAAGCCTCGGCAAGGTGCCGGCGCTGGCACCTGAAGAGGTACAGGCCGCTGTCGATAGGGCGCGGCTAGCCCAAAAAGACTGGAGGCAAAGCACATTCGCACAGCGCCGGGCAGTGCTGAAACACATCCTCAATCATATTCTCGAGCATGCTGATGAATTGTGTGCAGAGATAGTCAATGACTCGGGCAAGACCTATGAAAACGCGGTGCTGGGCGAATTAATGCCGATCGGTAGTAAGATCAGCTGGCTGTTGAAATATGGTGAGAAATATTTAAAACCTGAAAAAGTCGGCTCGGGAATTTTAATGCACAAAAAAGCGCGCATCGAGTATGTGCCCCTCGGAGTGGTCGCTTGCATCATTCCCTGGAATTATCCGCTGCAGAATATTATCGGCTCGCTGGTTGCCCCATTGATGGCGGGCAATGCCGTGGTGCTCAAAGCCTCTGAAGCGGTGGCCTGGTCTACCCGGCGATTCCAGAAAATTACCGATGAGGCGCTGGAGAAAGAAGGCTTCTCTCCCGATATTGTACAAATCCTGAATGGCTACTCAGATGCCGGCGCCGCGCTGGTGCGCTCGGGGGTAGACAGTATTTTGTTTATCGGTTCCGTCAACAATGGCCGCCGGATCATAGAAGGCAGCGCAAAACATTTAACGCCGGTAGTCATGGAGTTGGGCGGCAAAGACCCGATGATTATCTGTGATGATGCCGATATCGACAAGGCGGTGCATTCTGCAATTGGCGGCACCTTTATTAATCTCGGCCAGAACTGTGTGGCTTCTGAACGCATCATTGTGCTTGAGGCCATTTACGATCAGTTTGTCGACGCCGTGAGCAAGCTTGCAGGGGCTTTGCGTCAAGGCGTACCCCGGCGTGACGCCAGCGTGGACGTCGGTGCAATTTGTACGCCCCAGCAGGTCAAGATTATTGACGCGCTGGTGAAAGATGCGCTGAGCAAGGGCGCCAAAGCGGTGGTCGGCGGTGAGATTCCAACCATTGATCCAACAACAGACGGCGGCAATTTCTACCCGCCAACCATTTTGACCGAGCTGAGCGACGACATGGACATTGTCAGCACTGAGGTTTTTGGGCCAGTTATGTTGATCCTGAAAGTGAAGGATGAGCAAGAGGCGATTGCCCTCGCCAACAGTACCAATTTTGGCTTGCAGTCATCGGTGATTACCCACGACAGGGCTCGCGGTGACAGGATAGCAGCCCAGTTGGAGGCGGGCGCTACCTGTATCAATGATTTCGGGCTGTGCTATGTGAACCAGAATCTGCCCTTCGGCGGGGTGAAATACTCGGGTTTCGGCAGGATGAACGGGCGCGATGGTTTGCGAGCGTATACCAACCAGAA
>CBDUUA010000235.1:0-4322 GCA_965370135.1 uncultured Cellvibrionales bacterium | reverse complement strand
ATCTCTCCCGAACAGCTTGTTGACCCTGTTGGCGATGCTATCGCACAGCAGATAAAAGCAGGGTACGAACAACAGGGTAACGGCGGTAGCGAACAACACGCCGAAGGTCAGAGACAATACCATCGGTATTAAAAACTGGGCCTGAACACTGCGCTCCAGGGTTATCGGCAGCAAGCCGACAAAGGTGGTCACCGAGGTCAGCACGATTGGCCGAAAGCGATCCCTGCCCCCCTGTAGCAAGGCATCCCACAGTTCCACACCTTGTTCACGCAAGTTATTGACGCGATCTATCAACACCAGATTGTCGTTAATCACCACACCCGCACAGGCGATAATGCCCAGCAAGGAAAACATGCTCATCTCCTTGCCGAATAACAGGTGGCCTATTACCGCACCCATATAACCAAAGGGGATGGCAACCAGAATCAGTATCGGTTGCCAGTATGACCTGAACACAATCGCCATCATGCCGAAAACAACCAGCGTGGTGCCCACCATCAGGCGCTTCATCTGGGACAGGAATTCCTGCTGCTCCTGCTGCCTGCCCTCCAGGCGGGCATCAAACCCGGGATAGCGACGCTGCAACTCCGGCAGCTGTTCTTGCAACAGGGTATGGACGATCATGCTCGAGCTATAGCCCGATTCCAGCTCGGCACTGACGGTGGAGACCCGGGCCCGGCCGACCCGCTCAATCCTGCTGTAGCTCGGCACATAGTGAATCTCGGCCAGCGCCTCGAAGGGCACCTCCCGACCGTCCGGGGTGCGAATGCGCATCTCCTGTAAAAAATTGACCGCGCCCCGCTCCTGCAGGGGATAGCGCACCATCACCTTGACATCCTCGCGGGCCCGGGGCACTCGCTGCACCTCCTCACCGTAAAAACCGCGCCTTACCTGGCGCGCCAGGTCGGCCAGGCTGACGCCCAGGGTTTCAGCCAGTGGTTTCAGCCTGAGCTCGATCTCGGGCCGCGTATTCTCCAGACCGTCGCGCACATTGAACACCCCCGGGAAACGGGCCAACTCCTGCTTGAGCTCGGCCGCGGCGACCCGCAGGGTTTCCAGCTCCGGGGCCATCAACTGCAGCTCAATGTCCTTGCCCCCATGGCCCACGGTATAGCGAACATCGAAGTCTTTGACATCGGGCAAATCGCCAATGTATTGCTGCCAACGCTGCTTGAGCTCAGCGGCTGATACGGTGCGCTGCTCGTTCTCAGCCAGACCCAGACTTACCCCGATCCAGTCCCCCGCTGCCAGTGACTCCACATGCTTGATGACCGGTTCACCCTCCGGCGAGTTGAACTCGGCCTTGAGACGCAAAGCGGTGGACTCCAGGTGCTCCATCACCCGGCGAGTCTCTGCAAACGGGCTGCCCTCATGCATAAACACATTGGCCACCAGATAATCCACGGTTACCTTCGGGAAAAAACTGGAGGCCATCCAGCCGCCGGCATAGATTGCAATAGAGATCAGCAGCGCCATCAGAAACGACACCAGCGTCAGGTTGCGACACTGCATACAGCGCAGCAGCAGAGGCTGGTAGATAGAGCCGGCAAAATGTTCCATACCCCGAGCAAACTTCTCCCGGCCTGCCTCGAGTCGAGCCAGCCAGGGTATGCGGCCCGGCCGCTCCGGTGGCATATGCGCCAGGTGCGCCGGCAAGATGAACATGCACTCGATCAGCGAAAAGCTCAATGCCAGCACCACCACCCAGGCTATTTGCCGCGCCTCCGGGGTATCGTCCGGCAACAGGAAAAAGGCGCCAAAGAACAGCATCGTGGTCAGCACGGCAAACCAGACCGGCTTTAGTACCCCTCTGGCCCCTGCAGACGCGCCGGCATTGCCACTAAGACCACGGGCTTGTGCCGCGTACACGGATTCAGCCACGATAATGGCATCGTCGACCACGATGCCGAGTATCAGGATAAAAGCGAACAGGGTGATGACATTGAGGGAGGCGCCGGTGACCGGCAATATCCAGATGGCGCCGAGAAAAGCCATGGCAATACCGGCGCACACCCAGAAAGCCAGCAGCGGCCTCAGGAATAACAGCAAGACGATAAACACCATCGTCAGGCCGCCGAGGCCATTGTAGACCAGAGTATGGAGGCGCCCCTTGAATGACACTGACATATCCCGCCAGATAACTGCCTCAATGCCCTCGGGCAATCGGTCTCGCAACTGATCGACGTAGTCGTACACGGCCGCGCTGGTCTTGAGGATATCGGGCCGGGAGGTGCCGTAAACGTCCAGCCGCAAAAACGGCTTGTCGTTGAACCTGGCGATAACATCGCTCTCCTCGAAGCCGTCGATAACCGTCGCCACATCCCCCAGCAACACCCGGGTGCCGTCGTCACCGGCCAGCACCACAATCCCCTGGAAATCTGCCGCCACATAGGCCTGGCCACGGGTCTGCAGCTGAATATCCCCCCCCTCGGTGCGCAGCTTGCCCGCCGGCAAATTGAGGGATGAGCCGCGGATAGCTTGAACCACATCCTCGAAACGCAAACCGTAGCGACGCAGGTTCAGCTCCGACACTTCGATGCCAATCTCGTAATTGCGGGGCTCCCGCAAGTCAACCAACTGGATTTCGGGCAGGGCCGCCAACTCAGAGCGCAGTTGTTCGCCCAATTCCTTGAGATTGGCCTCGCCGATATCACCGGCGATGGCAACACTGATCACCAGGGATTTCCACAGCCGCTCCGTCACCTGGGGTCGCTCGGCGTCAACCGGAAACGCGGTGATAGCATCGATCCGGCTTTTGATCTCATTGAGCAGTCGCAGTGAATCGTAGTCGCCGTCCACATCGACCCAGACTTCACCAAGGCTTTCCCGCGCTATTGAACCGAGCCGCTCGATACCGTCGAGGTCGTGAATGGCCTCCTCGATGCGTATGCAGATCTGTTGCTCGACCTCAGCCGGGCCGGCGCCGGGGTAGACGATACTGACCAGGATAGTGTCCAGCTCTCGCTCGGGGAAAAACTGCTTCGGGATCAAGGGAAACGTATACAGTCCCATGACCACGGTAATCACCATCAGCAGGTTGGCCGCGATGGGGTTGTGGACAAACCAATCTACGATACGCCCCAAGAGCTACTCCCCCGACTGCGATTCAGTAGATCGTAGTGCCACCAACATGCCGGGCACAAACAGATTGAGCGCAGAAATAATCACCTCCACAGGGCCGTCGAATTCACCCTGCACCAGCACTTGCTTATCGTCCGACTGCAGCACAATGACCGGCAAAACCTGTAGCCGCTGATCATCATCCACCAACCACAGTGTATTCTCGGGGCGCAGCGCCTGGCGCGGCAGTGCAATAGCATTATCCTGCCGGCGACCCGATATGCGCGCCTGTACAAACTGGCCGATGAGTAGTGGCGGGCGGCCGCTGTTCGCATCCAGCACAAAGGGATCGCGAATTTCGGCCACTGCATACATCACCCGGCTACGGGAATCGATACTGGCATCGGTGCGGGTAATCGTCCCCTGCCACTGCCAGTCCACGCCGCCAAAGCGCCCACTCAGGCGCACCGGAATGGCGACCCGATCCTGCCCGGCCTCATCCCGCCGCAAGGACAAATCCAGTAAACCCACCTGCCGATCGGTCAATGGCAACCTGACTTCAACCGCATCGGTACTATAAATACGCGCCACCGGCGCACCCGGCGCCAGATACTGGCCGAAATCGACAAACTTTTCCAGGATGCGACCGTCAAAGGGAACCCGCACCGCCGTGCGCTGCAGATTCAATTCAGCCTGCTCGAGATCAGCTACCGCCGCCACCACCGCCGCCTGGGCACTGGCCAACTGGGGCTTGCGCAAGAACAAATTGTTGGCGTCCTTATCACCCAGGTCGCGCCACTCACGCTTTGCCTGGCGCACCCGGCCCTTTTCTATCGCCAGTAGTTGTCGAGCATCCGCCACCCGTGCACGGGCCCGCTGGCTGGCGTAGCGATAATCCTGCTGCTCCAGCTGTACCAACACCTCGTCGGCAATGATGAATCCCCCCTCAACGAAGCTATCGGCCACTTGCTCGACTTTGCCGGCGACCTGGGCGATCAAGTCTATTTGGCGCCGGGGCTGAACCGTGCCTTGGGTACTGACAGTGAGGGCCATGGACTGTGGCTGCGCATGCACGGTATCTACCAACGGCAGCGGCGGCGGTATAGCGACCTTGCGCTGGGGCTGGGGCTTGCCCCACAACAGGAAACCGATAACACCGAGCCCAATCACCGCCACCAGCAGCGGCGCCAGCCAATTATTGCTGCGAGCGGTCACAGTAAAGCCACGGCTGTTGACCGGTTCACGACTGTTGACCGGTTCAC
>CBDUUA010000234.1:0-4333 GCA_965370135.1 uncultured Cellvibrionales bacterium | reverse complement strand
GTAATCGAGTTTCATCGGCTGCAAGTTCCTGAGTAGTGCTAATTAGAGATTTAACCTGAAGCCCGCAGTTGGGCAGGGATTGGCGATAAGGTACTCCCAAGCCCAACTACAGTCAAATTTGGGCTTGGCCATTTGGGCTTAACTGATGTAGCACTTTTCAAATTCCTCCAGGGGTAGCGGGCGATCGAATGCATACCCTTGCAGGACATCGCAGCCCATTTCTGCCAAACGGCTAGCCGTTTGTTCGTCTTCCACTCCCTCGGCTACAACTCGCAAGGAAAAATTATGCGCCAGGTCGATGACTGCCTTGACGATAGCGTGGTCTTTTTTCGAGTGGAGCATGGGGGTAACGAAGCCCTTGTCGATTTTTATTTCATCAGCGGGCAGGTCGCGAAAGTAGGTCAGTGAAGAAAAACCCGTGCCGAAGTCATCGATAGCGATTTTCACCCCCAGACTGCGCAGGCAAGCGAGTTTTCCCAGCATAATGTCCTGATTGTCGACCATAATGCTTTCGGTCACTTCCAGGATAAGACGCGACGCTTTGACGCCGTGTATCTCCAGCGAATCCTTGACTACCGAGAGTATTTCATCATCCAAAAGCAGGGTGGGTGTAACATTAACAGCGAGAGAGAGTTCCTCCGGCCAGTGCGCAAGACGGGACACCGTCGACTTGATCGCCCACCAGGTCATCGGCTTGATGACGTGATGCCGTTCCGCGACGGGAATGAACCGGTCAGGGGTTACCACTTGCTGGCCTTCTCTATGCCACCTCATCAGCACTTCCGCCCCTACCAGGGAGCGGTAGCCGGCGTGCAGCTTGGGCTGGTAATAGAGCTCGAGTTCTCCTAGTTCGATAGCTGCTTCCAGCTTTCTCACCAGATCTCGCTCGTCAATGTAGTTTTCTTCGCACTGAGGCCCGTACACATCGAACAGCTCAGATGATTTGCGCGCCTGTCGCAACGCCTTGCCGGCCTGTCGAAGGGCCAACTTGATGTCGGTCGTTTTATCTTTGAGGATAACGAAGCCGGCGGTGACCTCCATCATAACCGGTGTGCCCAAGAGGCAGTATGGCTCCTCGAAGATACGGAAGAGCTTGGCTGCGGCAAGCTCGATCTGGGCACGACTGTGCACGTTCTGGAGAATGATGCACAAGCGGTCGTTACCCAGCCTGCGCAATTTATCATTGGATCGCGCCCAGCTTTTCAGCCGGTCAATGAAGGCCTCATGCAGCAATTTGAATGACTCGGGACCATAGGTGTCGAGCAGGCCATTGATATCGGACAGCTCCACCAGCCCAAGTGTGCGATTGCCTGGTGCGTGCATCAGATGAAGTATTCTTCGCTCTTGATACCGTAGGTGCCCGGAAGCAGCTCCCTGGCGATCCATCGCTCACAGTTGGCAAGGGCATCCTGGTTTGCCAGATCGACAAGATCGAGCATGGTCTTGCGATTTTTCTCCGAGTCCAGCACTAACACCACTTCGGGTTTGAGGCGGCGGGTATTGTTTTGCCTGACCACGATGGCCACTTCGCCGGTATTCAGTTCAACCAGGGTCCCTGTTGGAAACAAGCCTATAGCCTGCACGAACTGCTCTACCAGCGCCTCCTGAAACAGCGAGCCTTTGCAGTCGATAAGTTCCTGGGCTGCTTCGTGGGAAGAGCGGGCGGCGGCATAGGGGCGCGTAGTGATCATTGCGTCGTAGGTATCGACCAGGCCGGCGATGCGCGCCAGCAACGGAATTGCGGCGCCTTCCATGCCCCGTGGGTAACCCGATCCGTCCATGCGCTCATGATGGTTCTCGATAATCGCGAGGATTTCAAAATCGACAGATTCGGATTTGGAAACCATTTCAGCGCCATCCAGGGGATGGGCCTGTACCACCTTGCGCTGCGACTCAGTTAAATCCTGTCGCTGATCCATCATTTCTTGTGGTAGCTCAGTCATACCGACATCGCACATCGCACAGCCAACAGCAAGTTTCTCGAGTTCCTGCCGATGTAAGCCCAGATGCCGCCCCAATATCACGGCCCAGACCGCCATGGATATGCCGTGGTTATAGCGGTAATCTCCAGTTTCCTTCAGCCGCAACAGCGCAGCCATTGCTTCCTGGTTGCGAAATACGCCTTCAATCAATGGGTCGACGGCTTCCTTGACGACGTTGATATTGGTAAGGCGATTTTCGCGCAGGGAATCAAACACTTTATCGAGGGTAAGGGCGGCACTTTCGAAGGATACCCTGGCTTGCTGGAAGTCTGCTTTTAGTTCCAGTCTCTTGTTTTGGCGCTGCGATGTTGGCTCAGTGACGAGGGACAGGAAAACCGGGGTGCCATGGTACTCTGCGTCGACGTATACCTGATCGGTATAGTTTGAGACATAGATCACATCTTTATAGTCGCGGACACAAAATCCCTGCATTGCAAACGGTGTTTCAAGCCACGGTCTATCAAGCTCGGCAATAAACATTCCGGGCCGCAAACTCATTGTTGGTATTTTAACCAGACGCATACTACGATCCTGCGATATTGCACACTTTGTACAAAAGACTAATTGTCAGCTGCGCGACTGTCGAGTGGATAACACAATACTTTGAACTGGTTGGTAGATTGCGTGGCTTACCTGGATTTTTGTAATACCCTGTGGCGTAAGTAATGTTTTAAGTACACTGACCCCTTGAAAACACACTGACCCCACGAAAACACAACAAAGCTTTATAAGCACGGCGTATAAACCATGATCGATACCTTCCTATCACTCCTGCCTTTTCTGGTCGCCGACGTCATGAACCCGGTATTGTTCGCTTTCATGGTTTATGCTGCGGGGACGAATCGACCGGTGTTAAACAGCAGCACGGTTTTACTCGGGCATACCCTGGCGTATTTCAGTGTTGGCATCATCGTTGCAAGCGGGCTGCAGAAAATCTCCCACTACCTGCAGAACCCGCAAGCAATCGACTATGTCCTCAGTTTTATCCTTGGCTTATTGTTGCTATGGGTGGCACTCAGTGGCAATAAAAATAATGACAAGAAAAAGGTAGCAAATGGAAATTCGCTGACGCCGGTGAAGGCCCTGGGCATGGGTGCGGTAATCAATTTTATTGGCGCCCCCTTTGCCCTGCCGTATTTTGCCGCGATTGACCAGATACTAAAAGCCAATCATGCAAGCCATGATGCACTGTCATTGCTCGTTGCGTATAACATTCTATACGCCCTGCCTTTTCTTATTATTCCAACTCTTGTGCTGGTCAACAGGCAGAGCAGTGCTGCCATACTACAACGTATAAATTCAGTGCTTGACCAGGCCAGTCGTTTCCTTATGCCGGTGATACTCTTTGTAGCTGGTGTTGCTCTTGTGGTAGATGCCGCCCTGTACTTTACGACGGGGGAAGGGTTGTATTAAACCTCTTCATCATCTGTCCATTGACGGCGGTTGATGGCGTAGCCCTGCACTTTGCCGACAAAGGGCATTGCCAGCATGCCCGGTAACCAGCTGCACCACTTATCCTCGCGAAAAGTCCTGATGCCGATGGTCATGGCCTCGTGCCCGGCGCGGGGCTGCGCACGGTAAGTGCCAAACAGGCGATCCCACCACGGCAGGTTGAAGCCAAAATTACTGTTGGTCTCATCGTCCTCAATGGAGTGATGTACCCGGTGCATGTCCGGCGTTACCACGATCAGCCGCAGGATGCGATCCAGGCTTCCGGGAAGACTCACATTGCTGTGATTGAACATGGCGGTTGCATTCAGAACGACTTCAAAAACCACCACGGCCACCGCGGGTGGACCCAGCAACAGGATCACTGCAAACTTGATAAGCATGGAAAGCAGTATTTCGAGGGGATGAAAGCGCGCGCCGGTGGTCACATCATAATCAAGGTCTGCGTGGTGCACGCGATGCAAGCGCCACAGCAACGGCACCGCATGCACCATCACATGCTGTAACCAGATGAAAAAATCCAGCACGAAAAGCGAAATCGGCAACTCCACCTGAATCGGGGCGTCAATATAATTGAACAAGCCCCAGCCCTGGTCGCCGGCAAACACCGCCAAGCCCACAGCGGCCACCGGAAATGCCAGCCGCACAACAAGACTGTTGAAAAACACCAGCCCCAGATTGTTGATCCAGCGAACAGCCTTGGAAGTCCGCAGGTAGCGCTGGGGACTGATTATCTCCCAGCTAGCCATGACAGCGAAGACCCCGAGGAAAAACCCGAGCCGGATGGACACCTCATGGGCAAGGATAAAATCGTTAAGACTCACGGACATCACACAGAAGGAGCGCTGGGCTGCATTTCCTGGTCGACCTTGAGGAGTTGCTCCCGGGTCGATAGTGCAGAC
>CBDUUA010000233.1:0-4360 GCA_965370135.1 uncultured Cellvibrionales bacterium | reverse complement strand
GGTGCGTCGACGATGCCGTTGTGGCGCGCCAGATAGCAGGGATCGTGGAAGGTGATTTTATCGCCGCTATCCTGGGCCACTTGCAGTTTGCCCTGCTTGATCAACTCGTCGATAAACACCGAGTGGGGGATGGTCTGCCAGTCGGCGCCCAGCTCCTGGTAGTAGCGATCGAAGCTGTTATAGCAGTGGGCGCAGACGGTGATCACCCGCTGGATTTGTTGCTCCTTGAATTCCTCGATATTGGCCTCGGCTATTTCGACGAACTGCATCTCGTTGCCCATCATTTTTGCCGGGTCGCCGGTGCAGCGCGCCTCTTCCAGAATGCCGTAGGAGACTTTGGCCGCCTCGAGTATTTTTACCATGGCGCGGGCAATCTCCTGGGCGCGCTCCTCGTAGGTGACCGAGCAACCGATCCACAGTAGGTATTCGGTCTTGCCTGGCTCGAATATTGGGACCTCGAGTCCGGCGCGCCAGTCATCGGGATTGGAGCTGGTGCCGACAAAGGGGTGGCCGCGGGATTCGAGGTTGCGGTTGGCGGCCGCCATGGTCTCGGGCATTTCCGACAGATCCATGACGAAGTGGCGGCGAAACTCGATAATCACCTCCGCCGGGTTATTGCTGACCGGGCACTCCTCGACACAGGCGGCGCAGGTGGTGCAGTTGAAGATGGCCTCCTGGCCGAGGACTTCCAGCAGCGAGTCGTCGTCAAATTTGCCTTGCTCCATGTACTCGGCGCAGGTTGCCATCACCGTCTTGGGGGACAGGTCCTTGCCGGTCTGGGCTGCCGGACAGACCTCGTGGCAGCGACCGCACCAGAGGCAGGCGGAGGCATCCAGCAAATTCTTTTGGGTCAGGTCTGCCAGCTTGCTGGCGCCGAATACCGGTTCTTCCTCTTCTTCCTTGCCGTCGTCCTCTTCCTCGTCTTCATCGAAGTCGAAATTGATGGGGGGCAAATTAATGCCGTCGCGCCGGTTGGCAAAGGCGGAGTTGGTGGGCCCCAGCAGCATATGGGAAAAGGCGCCGTGGGTAATCATGGCGAGAAAGCCGCAGCCCAGCAGGCCGTGCAGCCACCACATGATTTTAAAGCCGGCGATACTGCCGTCTTCACCAAATATACCGTAGATGGCCGTGCCGAGTGCGCTGCCGATAAACTCGGTGCTGTCACCCGAGGGTTCAAAAGCGAGCCTGAAGCCCTCGGTGATAAAACCGGCGACTACGATTACCAGCAGCATAATCTCGCCATGCTCAAAGCCGCGTCGGGTTTTGCCGCCGGCGGTCAGGCGATCGGGGGGGGACAGCCTGCGCAGCAGGAAGAAGGCGACGCCGGTAAACAGCATGATGCCGCCCAACTCCCGGCCCAACTTGAGGAAGATGGTGCCGAACCAGCCATCGTAGACAGGCACGCCGATGAAATCGAGGGTAAACACAGCGTGGCCAAAGATGAGTAGCAGCGCGCCGATAAACATTACGCTGTGAAAGCCGCCGGCTACCGGGCGTTTGAGCAGTCGTTCGGTCATCAAGCCGCGTTTGAGAAACGTCAGCCAGTTGACCCGCGCCAGCACGGATGCTTTGGTGATTTTGCCGTCATCGCTGAACCAGGGTTTGCCGTGCTCGATGCGTCGCCAGTAGTTGCGCAGGCCCAGGCCCAGGCTGGCCATGGCGCCGGTAAGAATAAAACCCAGAATCACATAGCTGACTGTCGATATAGTATCCATCACTAACGCTTTAATATAGCCGCAGTGGCATTGCCGCCGAGGCCCAAGGTTTGGGCCAGTCCAACTTTAGCATCGGGAACCTGTCGGCCACCGGCCTGGCCGCGCAGCTGCCATGTCAACTCGGCAATCTGGAACACGCCCATGGCGGTGGTTGCCTCGCCAAAGGAGACGAAGCCCCCCGAGGGATTGATCGGCATGCGGCCGGTGGGCGTGGTTTCGCCGGCTTCCAGCAGGGACTCGGATTCCCCGGCCTGGCACAGGCCCCACTCTTCCGGGAAGGCCAGTTCGTAGTAACAGGTATTGTCCTGCAGCTCGGTAAAGCTGATGTCTTTGGGACCAATACCCGCTTTTTCGAAGGCGCCGGTAACCGCATTCCGGGCTTCGGTGTGGAGGTTGGCGCACTCTGTGATGGGGTCCGCCAGGCCCCGGGGCAGCATATCGTCGAAGGTCATGGTGGCGACTGTGCTGCTGGCCACGGTGATCGGCTTGCTGGTGAATTTCTTTGCCGTCTCTTTGGAGCAGATGATAGCCGCCGCGGCGCCGTTGGATACCGGACAAATCTGGAACAGGCGCAGGGGATTGCTCACATAGGGCGAGTTCATCACATCTTCCACGGTGATCTCTTTCTGGAAGCGGGCATAGGGGTTGTGCACGGAAATCTTGCGCGCCTTGACCGCCACCTTGGAAAACTGTTCTTCCGTGGTGCCGTACTCGAACATACGCCGTCGGGCCAGGGTAGACCAGAATGACGGGCCGGGCATACCGATACAGCGCTGACGCAGGAATTCGGGGTCGGTCGCTTCTTCGACGCCCGAGGTCTGGATCATGCCCTTGGGCATGACTTCGCCACCTACTACCAGCACCATATCGTAGATGCCGCCGGCGACCAGCGCGTAGCCCACGTTAAACGCGTTGCCGCCGGCGGCACAGCCGGCAGACAGGTTATAAACGGGAATGCCGGTGGAACCCATGTCCTCGACCACGTCATTGCCGTTGAGACCCCAGCCCTTGCCGCCGGAAAAGCGGGAGCTGGCGGCTGACACCGCCTGGATTTGCTTCCAGCTGACCCCTGCGTCTTTCAGCGCCGCGTCAACCGCGTGACGACAGAGTTCTTTAACCGATTTGGTTCCGACGTTAGCATCTCCGGTCTTGCCGAAGCGATGCATGCCTACACCTAATACCGCTACTTCTTGCATGATTTTGTCTCCTTGGCCCTCGAACGATTTATTCGATAGCTGTTTGAACTGCAGCTGATTCAACTAAAGCTGTTTGAACTTCCAGGAAGTAAACGCTTTTTCGTCCGCGTGGTAGAGCGTGTCGATGACCAGCTCAACTTCAGCACCCACTTTTACATCTTCCGCCTTGTCTATCATTTGGCCTATCAGGCGCAGGCCGCATTCCATATCAACCACGCCCATGGCGTAGGGGCTAAAGGGCTGGTCAAAGATATGGGGCGGCGGCGGTGGGAAATCTGCTACCGAGTAACTCCACAAAATGCCCTTGCCGCCGAAGTCTGTATCTTCCATGTTGGACTCGGTGCAGTCAGGGTTGTGGCAGGCCGCTGATTTGGGAAAGTAAGGCGTGTTGCAGGAGACGCATTTGGAGCCATGGAGTATGGCGCCGCCGTCTTCTTCTTCGGAAAATAATCCCTCGACACAGGGGACTCGTTGCTCTGACATGGGTAACCTCTCTCTAGGCTTTTAGGCTTTCGCAGCTTTGGTCAGCTCGGGTAATATCGCCACGCAATCGCCGACAATACCGTAGCGGGCATAGCGATAAATGGATGCATCGGGATCTTTGTTGATGGCCACGATGGTCTTGGCGGCGGAGCAGCCCGCCATGTGCTGGCTGGCGCCTGAAATACCGGCTGCCACATAGAGGCCGGGGCGGGTGACTTTACCGGTCAGTCCCACCTGGTGGGATGAATCGATCCAGCCGTCGTCAACGATGGCGCGGGAGGCGCCGGGCATGCCGTTCAGGGCTGTGGCCAGATCCACCACCAACTGGTAGTTGTCCGCCGAGCCCAGGCCGCGGCCGCCGGAAACAATAACCTCCGCGTCTTCCAGTCGCGGCCCTTCGCTGCGGGCCGCAGAAGTGATCTTGAAGCGCTCTTCCACTGCGCTCAGGTCTACTGCAATCTGTCGTGTCTCGGGAGTCGATGGTGTGTCGGCCGCGGCTGCAACAATTGAGGTGGTGACCACGGATACCACGTTGACACTCGCTTTGAGCTGATAGACCGCGTGGGTGTCGCCGCCGTAGGCGGTGGCGGTGACCTCGAGGGTGTCACCACTCGTTTGCAGGCTAAAGGCGTTCATCACTACCGGTACGTCGAGGCGGCCGGCAAGGCGAGGCGCGATCAGCCGGGCCTGCGTGGTTTGGTTGAACAGAATGGTACCGGGTGATTGTTGCTCGCAGTACTGCGCCAGTGCCGCCACCAGTGCGTCGGGGCCAAAATCAGCCAGTTTGTCATCGCTGATTTTGTCATCGCTGTTAGTGTTAATAGTATCGACATGGCTGACGCCGTATTGAGCGGCAAGCTCCCCTGCGCTGTCGGCTACCGGGCCGATAAGCAGCCAATTCAATTCCGCTCCGATGGCCTGGCTGTACTGGCTGGCAAGAGTGAGCGCTTCTTCGGTGCCGCCCTC
>CBDUUA010000232.1:0-4365 GCA_965370135.1 uncultured Cellvibrionales bacterium | reverse complement strand
CAAGACGCCCGCGATTTCTGGGACAGCCACCAGTGTTTTACCGTCAGCAAGGATGACAACCGGGAGAAATACTATTGCCTCGCCATGTTTCCCTACCCCAGCGGCAAGCTGCATATGGGCCATGTGCGCAACTACACCATTGCCGACGTCATCAGTCGCTATCAGCGCATGCAGGGCAAGAACGTGCTGCAACCCATGGGCTGGGACGCCTTCGGCCTGCCGGCGGAAAATGCCGCGGTGCAAAACAAGGTGCCCCCCGCCCGCTGGACTTACGAAAACATCGCCGCCATGAAAACCCAGCTACAACAACTGGGATTCGCCTACGACTGGAGCCGGGAATTAGCCACCTGCAAACCCGACTACTACCGCTGGGAACAGTGGTTTTTTACCGTGCTGCACCAGAAAGGCCTGGTTTATAAAAAAATGTCTACCGTCAACTGGGACCCGGTGGACCAGACCGTGCTGGCCAATGAACAGGTGATCGACGGTCGCGGCTGGCGCTCCGGCGCGCGGGTGGAGCGACGCCAGATTCCACAGTGGTTTATCAAGATCACCGACTACGCCGAACAACTACTCGACGACCTGGCCTTGCTGGAGAACTGGCCAGAGCAGGTTGTGACCATGCAGCGCAACTGGATCGGGCGCTCCGAGGGCGTGGTGATGCGCTTTCAACTGGCCAACACCATTATCAACAGCATCGCGGGATTCGATGTCTACACCACGCGACCCGACACCCTCATGGGTGTCACCTATGTCAGCCTTGCGGCCGAACATCCCTTGAGCACGGCGCTGGCTGAGGACAACAGCGACATCGCCGATTTTATCGCGCGCTGCAAAACCCAGGGCTCCGCTGAAGCCGATATGGCGACCATGGAAAAAGTGGGCCTGGATACCGGCATCACCGTCCGCAATCCGATTACCGGCGAGGCGATCCCCCTGTGGATCGCCAACTACGTGCTGATGGATTACGGTTCCGGTGCGGTAATGGCGGTGCCGGCCCATGACCAGCGCGACTGGGAATTCGCCAAAAAATATGGCCTGCCTATCAACCAGGTTATCGCCCCCGCCGACAGTCAAATCCCCTGTGATATCGCCACCGCCGCCTTTGTCGACAAAGGGGTGTTAATCAACTCCGGTGACTTCGACGGCCTCAGCTCAGGACAGGCCTTTGACGCCATCGGCAAGCGCCTGGCGGATACCGACAAGGGCCATAAAACCATCAACTACCGGCTGCGGGATTGGGGCGTCAGTCGGCAACGCTACTGGGGCGCCCCCATCCCCATGTTCAACTTGCCCACCGGCGGCGAGATACCGGTACCGGCCGACAGGCTGCCGGTGCTACTACCAGAAGATGTGGAAATGGACGGTGTGCAATCGCCGATCAAGCGCGACCCGGACTGGCGTAAGGCCGAGCTCAATGAGTTGGCGGTGACCCGGGAAACCGACACTTTCGATACCTTTATGGAGTCGTCCTGGTACTACGCTCGCTTCACCTGTCCGGATTACGATAAGGGCATGCTGGATCCCGAGCAGGCAAATTACTGGCTGCCTGTCGACCAGTATGTCGGCGGCATCGAGCACGCTATATTGCACCTGTTATATGCGCGGTTTTTTCACAAGCTGATGCGAGACGAAGGTCTGCTCGCCTCCGATGAGCCGTTCAAGCGACTGCTGTGCCAGGGCATGGTATTGAAAGACGGCGCCAAAATGTCCAAATCCAAGGGCAATACGGTAGATCCACAGCCCTTGATCGACAAGTACGGCGCCGATACCGTGCGGCTCTTTACCATGTTCGCGGCGCCACCGGAACAGTCGCTGGAGTGGTCGGACTCCGGGGTCGAGGGCGCCCACCGGTTTTTGCGACGCCTGTGGAGGCTGGCACACAAGCATGTCAGCAAAGGTAGCACGGCGGTGGTGCGGCCCGGCGAACTCAATGAGCAGCAACGCGTCTTGTATCGCAAGACCCACCAGACCATCGCCAAAGTCAGCGACGATTATAGCCGCCGCCAAACCTTCAATACGGCGATTGCAGCGGTGATGGAACTGTGCAACCAGGTCGGCAAACTCGAGGACGATGACGAACAGGATCACGCGGTAATAGGAGAAGCACTGGATGCTGCAGTTCTGTTACTGGCGCCGATCGCACCTCATATTTGCCATCAGCTGTGGTATGAATTGGGACACGAACAGGCCGTAGTCGATGCACAGTGGCCAGACTATAGCGAGGAAGCCCTGGTGCAAAGCACCATCGACATCGTGGTTCAGGTCAATGGCAAGGTGCGCGCCCGCTTGCGGGTTGCCGCCGATATCGATAGGGAGCTGTTGCAGCAACAAGCCCTCGACGATGCCAACGTGCGCCGCTTCACCGAGGGCAAAACCGTGCGAAAAATTATCGTGGTACCGCAAAAGCTGGTCAATGTGGTGGCAAACTAATGCCGGCAATGTCCAGGGACAGATCCTGCTTCAGCCGGCAACAGCGCCGCTCGATAAGGTCGATATTCCGGCTTTCAAGCCTCTGCTGCATGCTGCTACTCAGCGCATGTGGCTGGCATCTCAAGGGAACCCAGTCGGGCTATAATCAGCTGGGCTCGATCTACGTCACCAGCGATGCTTTCAATAGCGTTATCACCAAGACCGTGCGCGCCGATTTGCGCAATAGTGGGGTCGAGATGCCAGTCAGTCGCGGCGATGCCGACCGCGTCCTCTGGATTGGCATGGAGCAGTCTACGCTAAGAACCGCCAGCTACGATGTACTGGTGAGGGCGGCAGAAAACACCCTGATGATGCAAGCCACCTACGAAATACGCAATGCCAAAGGCGAGCTGCTAGCGGGCCCGACGATCGTCTACGCTGAGCGAGTCTATGAGTACGACGTACAGGGAGTGACATCATCCGCCGCCCAGCACACTGTCATCGTGCGCGAACTGCAAGAACGGCTGGCGCAACAAATTGTACGCCGGGTAGCTGCGGTCGACCTCGACACAAGCATTACGGAGCCTGCCGACAGCGGCAGTAGCGCGCCTTGAAGGTTCATGGCTATCAACTGGCACAACAGCTCAAGGGTGAACTGCAAACTGTTTACTGGGTCAGCGGTGATGAGACCTTACTGGCGCAAGAGGCCGCAGACAGCATCCGCGCTGCCTGCCGTCAACAGGGTTTCGAGGAACGGGAGATCTGGTATGTCGATAACTCATTCGCCTGGGACGACCTGCTCCTGTCTGCCAATAGCTTGTCACTGTTTGCCGAGCGCAAATTAATAGAGCTGCGATTTAGCAGCGCCAAGCCCGGCGACAAGGCCATGAAGGCGCTGGCGCAATACCTGAAGAACCCGAATCCCGATTGCCTGTTACTGATTACCAGCCCCAAACTGGATAGCGCCGCAACTCGCAGCAAGGGCTTCAAGCTGCTGGATAGCCACATGCTGTGGGTGCAAATCTGGCCGGTAGATGCCGAAAAACTACCCGACTGGATTGCCGCACGACTGCGCAGCAAAGGCTATCGAGCGGAGCGCGAGGCGCTGCAGATACTGGCCGAGCGCGTCGGCGGTAATTTGCTCGCTGCACAACAGGAAATCGACAAGCTGGCCCTGCTGACGGAGGGCGACGTCATCGACAGCGCCAGCGTCATGCGCGCAGTGGCCGACAGCGCCCGCTACGATGTATTCGACCTCACTGACCAGATACTCAAGGGCGAGGCCAGGGCGGTTCACCGGGCTCTTCGGGGCCTGCGGGCAGAGGGCACCGACGCCACTGTGGTGCTGTGGGCCATCAGTCGGGAGATTCGTCGGCTAATCGCCATTCGCCAAGCCATGGACAGCGGCCAAAGCGCTGAAGCGGCGATGGAAAAACAGCGCATCTGGAAAAAGCAGCAGGGCTTGTTCAAGCGTGCGAGTGCCCGCCTTAGCCAAAAACAATTGTACGCTGCACTGGTCTCTGCCCGGGACGTTGACTACAGCATCAAGGGGCTGATCAAAGCCGACCCCTGGAATGGCCTGGAGTCACTGGGCCTGCTAATGGCGGGTCGAACCCTGTTTGCGACTGACGCCGGCGCGAGCAATAAACAGTGCTGACCCGAGTGGCACTTAGCTGAGCAACATTCTCTGTAGGGCGGAATTTATTCTGCCAATGCATCTTTCTATGGTGTTGATTGGCGGGGCTGAAGAACTGGGCGACTGGTTGCAGCAGGCCTGAAGCCCGGCTCGCGATGTCAGGGAAGGCATCGCGCTAGTATCTCTTCAAAGTGATATCACCTTGAAGGGGTAGCAGATTACTCTTGTATTTTTTCCCAGCTATCCTCACTGAACTCTTTGGTCTTGTTCCAGCCATCCTCAGATATTTCTTTGGTTTTGTCCCAGGTGTCGGCGCT